>JAQZBD010000090.1 GCA_029239235.1 Herbinix sp. | reverse complement strand
CCAAATGGTTTCGGGCAGATAATTTACCATTGATACCCTCCACGGATAGCGTGGCTGGTAAGATGATACGTTGGTTTTGTGAAAGGTGACAAGGGGACGAAGGTGACAAGGGGACGGGGTTGTTGTCACGTGAAGGTGACAAGGGGACGGGGTTGTTGTCACGTGATTTTATAGTGACGATAATTCCGTCTCCTTCTCACATGGAAAACCCGTACGTGATAACGTGAGTAAACATAACTGCACCTGCTGGAGTATGCCTATACTAACATGGACAGTATAAGTAATTTCATCCATGAGGTAGAGAAATCGAGTAAGTAAAGACTTAGAGTTGTCAATGAACAGAAGCAATTCCAGGTTTTAGTTATGTGGAGCTGGCGGTTCAGTTGCAACCGAGTTTGGTATTGGTCAATGTATCTTAAATGCAGGAGAGGAATTCTATTCAAATCTGAAAAAAGTATTTAAAGCTATTAATAATAAGCAAAGTTGCTATAATTGGCTGATAACAGATTGTGAATGCTATCCACAAAATCATGAATATGCAGAAAAACTATCAAAAGATTATTGCTGGATATCAGGAGACGAGTTAACACATATGGTAGAAGAGGATGATTTTCAATGGATATGGGCCGTGTTGTCAGGGTTTAATAAAAATATTTCTTTTAATGATGTGATAAAATATAAATTCCCTTATGCTGATGGAAACCAAACGACATGGAAAAATCCGATTGACCTTCAGCATCCACTTGCTTCAGTAGAAATAATAGCTTGGGACAGCACTTCGACTGTAATAATTGGTAAGGAAGACGGATTAGTAGATCAGTTTCTAGAATATTTTAAATTGGCTAAAGACTTAGAAAAATATAATATTGGAACTGAGGAAAGCTAAATTCATTAATGCATAGAGGTATTACTATGATATTGAGATAGGATTATATTAGTTGCGAAGTAGACAGCGACAAGGACGATAACCCGTTTATAATTAAACTTTTATTACACTAATATCATATACCTGCATCTTCAAAAACAGTATAGCACATTTTCAATAATAGAAGTAATATAATGAAACCATCTTTTTAGTTTATAGAATAGCATTTAGCTATTACATACAAGAAAGGTGGTTTTCAATTCATAGGTTTTCAATTCATAGCTTTTCAATTCATATTAGCAAAATGCCCTACTGATTTAACTATTTATTGGGATTATTCTTACTATTTTATTCAGAATATACCACGCGTATTAAATATTATTTATAGTCAAAAAACAGCCTTAAAAGCAGAATAAGCAAGATGACCCAATCGATAAAAGTTTATTATCCTTCCAATAAAGGTTACAATTTGATACCATAAAACACCAAATCCCATGTATATTAGACACCCGAGAATAAAGCCGAATAGTTGCAGCATAAATGATCCCCCTTCATAATTCATTAAATACAAAGTTTCCTACTATAAATTAACATTAACATCCAGATAATGGAATGTCAATAAGGTTTGATAAGGGGATGGAGTTGCCATCACATAATTCTATAGTGCCAATAACCCCGTCCCCTTGTCACGCCCTTGTCACGTCGTAAACCAAACTTTTAGAAAAACTATAATTTATATAGGTCAAAGTAACACTAATACTAAACATGAGGTTTAATAATAGTAAAAATAATGCTTGCATGTTGGTATACATTTTTGTATAATAGTCCATGCTGTTAAATATAAAATACGAGTTTGCCCATATTTATATTCTATTAGATAGAAAAATACAATTTTTGAAGATTATCTCCAATTTTAAAAAGTATTTGACTGTTTCATAGATGATACATCGTATTTCATATTCTGGGGCAATACTACATAAAGAAAGGTTGTGATGTTAGGGTTGGATAAAAAGCTTACACTATATGGCTTTAACAACCTCACAAAAACACTTAGCTTCAACATTTATGATGTATGCTATGCTAAAAGTGAGAGGGAACAAAAAGATTACATTGCTTATATTGACGAACAATATAATTCGGAGCGTTTGACGAAGATACTTGTAGACGTTACGGAGATGATTGGCGCGCATATTCTTAATATATCAAAGCAGGATTATGATCCTCAGGGTGCTTCTGTTAATATTTTAATTGCAGAGGGCTCCTTGTCGTCCGATCATATTGATGAATCCTGTAACCAAGGAACCTATCTCAGATCACCGCTTGAGACAACCGGCAGAGATACAGTACATGCCCATCTTGATAAGAGCCATGTAACGGTACACACCTTCCCGGAACATCATCCGGATAATTCGATTTCTACCTTCCGTGTGGATATCGATGTTTCTACCTGTGGTGAGATTTCCCCGCTGAATGCCTTAGATTATCTGATCAGCAGCTTTGATTCAGATATTATTACAATAGATTACCGTGTGAGAGGCTTTACCAGAGATCTTCACGGCATGAAGTATTTTATAGATCATGATATTACCTCCATTCAGGATTATATCGATAACGAGACTTTAACTAGATATGATGCAATTGATGTCAATGTATATCAATCCAACATTTTTCATACCAAGATGCTGATTAAGGAAATTGAATTGCAAAACTATCTTTTCAATAAAGATGTTTATGAATTGCCTCCGAAACAGAGATTGGATATTACGAACAGTCTCCGCAAGGAAATGATAGAGATTTTCAGTGGTATGAACATCTATTAAGAATGTCAAGGCTAAGTCTTTCAATTAGTAAAGAACTTAGTAAGCCTTAACTGAATTTCATTATTCAGTAATTCAGTAATATAGAAAGGATCGAATCTTCCAGTATGGATACAAATAAAAAATATACACAACAAAATTCACCCATACATGAAGCATTGTTAAAGCATAAAAAGAACCGTGTGGTACCCTTTGATGTACCCGGGCATAAGGGCGGAAGAGGAATCCCTGAGCTTACCGAATTTTTAGGAATTGATTGCTTAAAGGTGGATGTTAATTCGATGAAACCTTTGGACAATCTAATTCATCCGGTATCGGTAATAAAAGCTGCTGAGGAGCTGGCCGCTGAGGCGTTTGGTGCAGATGCGGCTTTTTTTATGGTCAATGGTACAACTGCAGCCGTTCAAACAATGATCATGTCCACCTGTAAAGCAGGAGATAAGATCATTATGCCAAGAAATGTGCATCGCAGTTCCATCAATGCATTGGTTGTATGCGGAGCAATTCCGGTCTATGTGAACCCGGGTGTTAATCATCAGCTGGGAATTCCCCTTGGAATGTCAGTGGCTGACATTGAAATTGCAATTCAGGAAAATCCCGATGCAAAGGCAATCCTGATAAATAATCCAACCTACTATGGGATTTGTTCCGATTTAAAGGAAATCGTGGCGCTTTCCCATAAACATAACATAAAGGTATTGGTTGACGAGGCTCACGGAGCACATTTCTATTTCGGAGATAATTTACCAATAAATGCTATGGCAGCAGGTGCAGATATGGCGGCTGTCAGTATGCATAAAACAGGCGGTTCTCTGACACAAAGCTCCTTCTTGATTTGTCAAAATGATATTGAACCTGGCTATGTAAGACAGATTATCAATCTTACACAGACCACCAGTGCATCCTATTTACTTCTTTCCTCCTTGGATCTTGCCAGGAAGCATATGTATCTGAACGGAAAAGAAATAGTGGCAAAGACCTTGGAGCTGGCTGAATATGCACGTACAGAAATTAATAAAACCGGCGGCTATTATGCCTTTTCTTCTGAACTAATTAATGGGGACACGGTTTTTGACTTTGACAGAACCAAGTTATCCGTGCATACCGCTGAAATTGGTTTGGCAGGTGTGGAGGTCTACGATCTGCTTCGGGATGAATACGGTATACAGGTAGAATTCGGCGATATCGGCAATCTGCTGGCGGTTGTATCCGCAGGTGACAGAGCCTTTGAAATCGAGCGTCTGATTTCCGCTCTAACTGAGATAAAAAGAATTTATGGAAAAGATAAAGTTGGTATGCTGAATCATGAATACATTGATCCGGAAGTGGTTGTAACACCGCAAGAAGCCTTCTATCATGTGAAAAAATCCGTGTTATTACGTGATGGTATCGGACATGTATCCGGTGAATTTGTCATGTGCTACCCTCCAGGCATCCCGATACTGGCGCCAGGAGAGCGAATCACTAAAGATATTATAGAGTATATTATCTATGCGAAGGAAAAGGGCAGTTCTCTGACAGGACCACAGGATATGACAGTAGAACATATTAATATCATAGATTTTTGATCTTATAAAGTATTATTAATATTGAAAGTATTATTAATATGATAGTATTATTGATATGAAAGTATTATTATATTTCTAAAAATAAGCATATGAAAGTACTTTTCCACCTAATGTTGTGGCTAATCAATATTATTGAAGTAAGTGATAATATTATGTTACTTTGATATTTATATTAATATTGCTAAAGCATGGGCTTTGGCAGGAAAGGCACAGGTGTTTGCAGATGGAGTTATGGTATTCAGAGCATCATACGGAACATGTACGATTTTCATTAAAGGTGAAAAGGGAGCTGTTTAATCAGCAAAGTGATTTTCAGCATGTATCGATTATCGACACGAATGAGTTTGGACGTGCATTAACACTGGACGGCTGTCTTATGGTTACGGAAAAGGACGAATTCATCTATCATGATATGATTGTACACGTACCCTTGGCTACGAATTTAGATATTAAAAAGGTTCTTGTCATCGGCGCAGGTGATGGAGGTACCATCCGCGAATTAACAAGATATGATCATATTGAGTCCATTGATATGGTTGAGATTGATCCGCTGGTAGTTGAGGCTTGTAAGGAATATCTTCCTCAGACCGCTTGTAAACTAGATGATCCAAGAGTTCACATTTACTATGAGGACGGTTTGAAATTTGTTCGCCGTAAGGCAAATGAATATGACTTGATTCTTGTAGATTCCACGGATCCCTTTGGACCGGGTGAAGGTTTATTTACAAAAGAATTCTATGGCAACTGCTATAATGCCTTGAAGGAGAAGGGTATTCTGGTGAATCAGCATGAGAGTACTTATTATGAAGCTTATGTGGAAGCTATGAAGCGCGCCCATCAAAGAATTAAAGAGACCTTTCCAATAGCAAAGGTTTATCAGGCACATATCCCTACCTATCCCTCCGGTTACTGGCTATTCGGGTATGCCTCCAAGCATTATGATCCAATTAAGGATTTAAAAGAGGATGAGTGGAATGCGTTGGGATTAAAAACGAAATACTATAATACAAAGCTTCATCAAGGTTGCTTTGCATTACCAAACTATGTCAAGGAACAGTTAAATGAAGAGGAGTAACTGAGTAAATCAGTCTTACACGATTTGCTATTACGATCTGCCATTACGATTTAACCTTTCAGCTGTTTCGAGTGTTATTACTTACATGTAAAATCAATACGTATGATAAGTACGTACATTATATACTTTTTTAGGAGGAAGAAATATGAGTAGAGCATTAATCATCGGTGCCGGCGGAGTTGCAGGCGTAGTAGTTCATAAATGTTGTCAGAATTCCGAGGTATTCGAGGAGATCTGCATTGCCAGCAGAACTGTTTCCAAATGTGATGCATTAAAAGCACAGGTTGAGGCAAAAGGCTATAAAACAAAGGTTACAACCGCGAGCGTGGATGCAGATAATACGGAGGAAGTTATTGCATTAATCAATTCCTATAAACCGCAGATTGTTATTAACGTGGCACTGCCTTATCAGGATTTAACGATTATGGAAGCATGTTTAGCAACAAAGGTGGATTATCTGGATACTGCAAACTATGAGCCAAAGGATACTGCTAAGTTCGAATATAGCTGGCAGTGGGCTTACAGAGAAAGATTCGAGAAAGCTGGTATTACCGCGGTTCTTGGATGTGGCTTTGATCCGGGTGTAACCGGCGTATTCTCTGCTTATGCCTTAAAGCATTATTTTGATGAAATTCATACTCTGGATATTCTGGATGCAAATGCAGGAGATCATGGTTATCCCTTTGCTACTAACTTCAATCCTGAGATCAATATCCGTGAAATTACTGCACCTGGCAGTTATTTTGAGAACGGAGAGTTCCATGAGACAGAAGCTTTAGAGATTAAGAGAGTCTATAATTTTCCGGAAATCGGATCAAAGGATATGTATTTATTACATCATGAGGAAATGGAATCTCTGGCTCTTAACTTACCTGGAATCAAGAAGATCCGCTTCTTTATGACCTTCTCTGAAAGATATATTACACATCTTCGAGTTCTCGAGAATGTTGGTATGACTTCCATTGAACCAATTAATTTCGAAGGACAGCAGATTATTCCATTGCAGTTTTTAAAGGCAGTGCTTCCTGATCCGGCTTCCTTAGGACCAAGAACAAAGGGCAAGACTAATATTGGTTGCATCTACACCGGTATCAAGGATGGCAAGGAAGTAAAATACTATGTATATAATGTATGTGATCACGAGGAATGCTACCGTGAGGTTGGTTCTCAGGCAATTTCCTATACCACAGGTGTTCCTGCAATGATCGGAGCGATGATGGTGCTGACCGGCAAATGGAAGAAGGCAGGTGTTCACAACGTGGAAGAATTTGATCCCGATCCATTCATGGACAAGTTAAATGAATGCGGTTTACCTTGGAAGGAAAGCTTTACTCCGGATATGGTTGAATAAATAGGTGGTGGAATAGTATTAACTGTATATTAGACGACTCTAACAAATAAATTTTGAAACTATCAATAAAATAAGGTTAACGAGGGTGCTGCAGATATCATATCTATAGGGATACACGATATGTTTTGCAGCACTTTCATCGACGGAAAGCCGCAGATACTTGTTTGAAAAGTATTCGAAGTACTGATTAACCATTAAGCGGAAAATGAAAGAACTGGAGGGACATATGAAATTTGATAAATATAAGGTTCCAACACCTTCTTATGTAATGGAAGAGAGTTTATTGCGTAAAAATTGTGAGATCTTAAAATCTGTGATGGATCGTACCGGATGTGAGATCTTATTGGCTCAAAAAGCCTTTTCTATGTACTCTACCTATCCTATGCTAGGTGAATACTTAAGCGGTACCACAGCAAGCTCCTTATTTGAGGCAAAGCTGGGTTATGAGGAGATGGGCAAAGAGGTACATATCTTTGCACCGGCTTATCGTGAGGATGAAATTGATGAGATTTTATCCATCTGTGATCATATTGTATTCAATTCCCTGCAGCAGTGGGAAAAGTATAAAGACAAGGTTATGAGCAGCCCCAGAAAGGTATCCTGTGGAATTCGAATCAATCCGGAGTATTCTGAAATCGAGACGGACATGTACAATCCCTGCTTTGTCGGCTCCAGATTCGGCATTAAGGTTCAGGCGCTGGAAGGTGCTGACCTAACCGGCATTGAGGGACTTCACTTTCATACCATGTGTGAACAGAACTCCGATGTACTGGAACGGACATTGGATGTTGTTGAAGAAAAATTTGGACACCTGATGCAGCAGATGAAATGGATTAATTTCGGTGGAGGTCATCACATAACCAGAGATAATTATGATCTTGAGATACTAATTCGCTGTGTTAACCGGATAAAAGATAAGTATCATACCAAGGTTTATTTGGAACCAGGAGAAGCGGTTGCCTTGAATACTGGATATCTAGTAAGCTCAGTATTAGATCTAAATGAAAACGGTATGCTGCTTGCCATTATGGATACCTCAGCAGCCTGTCATATGCCAGATGTATTAGAGATGCCGTACCGCCCAAATATCATTGGTTCTGGAGAACCGGGAGAGTATCTCTATACCTATCGTCTCGGAGGACCAACCTGTTTGGCAGGAGATGTCATAGGTGATTATTCCTTTCCAGAGCCTTTAAAGGTAGGAGATCGATTGGTCTTCTGTGATATGGCCATTTATTCCATGGTGAAGAATAATACGTTCAATGGAATCAATTTACCGACAATCTTATTGAATACGGAAAAAGAGGGTCTGAAGGTAATTCGAAGCTTTGGGTATGAGGATTTTAAAGGTAGGTTGTAAGGATTTTAAAATCATAAAATATTAGAAATACGGATTGTTTGTCAAATTATAGAGACACCCTTTATGGGTGTCTCTTAGCTGTTTTTCGTATATATAAATATTGTGAATTAAATCTGCTTCCCATTTGTCAAACTGAGAAGCTACTCTAAAATAAATAATTCTTCTACGGTTGTATCCAACAATCTAGCCATTTTCATAGCTAATTCCAGCGTAGGATTATATTTGTTGTTTTCTATTGCAATTATTGTTTGCCTTGAGACATTTAATAAAACAGCCATATCTTCTTGTCGTAAATCTTTGACTTTTCTTAATTGCTTAATACTATTCTTCATTACTTTATACCCCAGAAAAGACTATCCAAGCACCAATCGAAATAACAATCGCAGCAACAATTACACCTACTACGATAATTTTTAAAATCGGATTAGTATCTTTATATTCATCATCACCTTTTACAACTCTTTTTTGTAACACGAGTTGTGATAAAATTAGTACAAAACTGGTAGTTACTAACAAAAAGCTGGGTACTAAATTGAGAGATATGTGTTGTGTATACACTTTGAAAGATTCGTAGAAAGACAATATTGCTAAAACCACTAAAACATAAATCAAAGCATTTCTTTGTGCTTTAAGTGCAATGTCCCTCTCCATTTCATCCATTTTACGAAAGCCTAATTTTGAAAAAAATGATTTCATAATTCACCTCCAAATGTAAATAAGTCTTTACATTAATTATGTATATAAAAATCAAAAATGTCAAGATCTTTTTACATTGGTTGTTATAAGAAATTCGCTGCATGGTTTCATCACATAGAGAAACATATAAATAATCGTCAGTTCGCACTTTCATACATATATATATTCAGACATTAATTCTATATATCTTATGCCTTTTTACTCTCGAATCAATTTTTTGAATATAATGTTTATCTAGTAATTTCAATGGTAATAATTTATAATATTAGTGATTATTTCATAATTCAAAGGAGCCTTTTATGAATATCTACAACAATCCAATACTCAAAAGAAAAGGATTCAAGATTATTATTATCGTGGCTATAAGCCTTCTAACTTTAGTTGCCGTTTTATTTACATATTATAAAGCCTGCTTAGATCCTTACCGAGAAACAATCAACCAGCCTTCCTTAACACTAGATTTAAGCCAAACCCTAACTCGTAATCAGGCCTTGGAAGATCTCAGCTACGTTAAGGAACAGATTGAGAAATATCATCCGGCTTATTTGGATCATTCCGGTCGATATGATAAGGTGGAAGAGCAATATCAAAAAGAAATAGCTTCATTATCAGACAACACTACAGTTGTAGAACTTTGGAAAATGGCTGGACGAATCGCTGCAAGGCTGCAAGATGGCCACACTGGTGTGTCAGTTTATCATTCTACAGAAGATTACTTCATTTCTGATTTTAGACAATTAAAGGATTATGGTAATCCCATAGCAATCAATGGTGAACCGATTGATAATGTATATCAGGTATTCCTCTCCCAATTTTCCTACGAATTAGAAGCCTATGCGAAATTTATGTTTGAGCATGTGGCTATTGCTAATAAGAATTATCTGAGCTTTTGTGGAGTAGACACCTCAGAGGGGGTTGTCTTCACCTTTGCATCGGACCAGGAAAAAATTGATTACCATTACGAATTTGTTCCTATTGATCAGGTAATTGGATATGAAGAAGAGGAAGATAACGGGTGGGTTTCCTATGACATTGAGAAAGAACGTAATCTGGCTGTTTTTACGTTAAAGCAGTGTAACTATAATAAGGAATATTCATCCACGTTGCAGAGTTTTTTTAACGAGGTTAACGAAAATAAAATAGACAATCTTGTGATTGATTTGCGAGATAATCCCGGCGGGAATTCATTGGTTGCCAATTCCTTTATCGAATATCTTGATATTGATACCTATCAAACCTGGGACAGCGCTGTAAGGTTCGGATGGTATCTTATGAAAAACACGGATATTATATGTAAAAACCAAAAGAAGGTGCCCACCTTTAAGGGGAAGATTTTTGTTCTCACCAACACTCGGACTTACAGTTCCGCCATGGACTTTGCAATGCTGATTAAGGATAATCAGCTTGGAGTAATTGTCGGGGAGCCTTCCGGAAACCTGCCTGATTCCTATGGTGACATCCTTGGCTTCCAATTACCAAATTCCAAGATCTTCTTAAATGTATCCTATAAAAAATGGTATCGCATTGATAAAACGAAAGCAGCAGAACCCTTAACCCCGGATTATGAGGTTGCATCAAAGGATGCTCTGGATAAGGTATACGACTTAATTAAGTAATCCTAGTTGTACCAGCTGATTGCCCCCTGAGCGAAAGCTTCTTTAAAGGTTTCATAAAGCTCTGGAGCTTTTCCGCCGTACTGATTATAATAGGAAGCAGGATAGAGAGGTGACGGATTCTCCTGGACATTTTCTATATTTACCGTTGCAGCTTCCCCTTTACGTACCTTACGAGCAACAACAACGGTACGGTAATCCTCTACCTCATAGGAGCAGGTTGACAAACAGAGAATTTGATCATTCTCATTAAGATCCACATCTGTATTAAGCAGCGAGCGAATTCGGATTTGGTAAACAAAGTTTAGAAACTCAGAAGCATCATCAAAGTTAGCCTTTCTATAATCAAACAAGGGTTCCTTGTCATCGGAGCCATTGGATATAAATACAGCGAAAACCTTCCACTGACCAGTGCTATAAATAGTATCAAAGTTAATTAACGGATGCTCTTTATAGAAGCTGGTTTTTTGATACTCTAATAAGTGGTGGAACATCTTTTCCTCAGTAGACACCATGTTATGACCATGAATTACGAGATTCTGGGTATTATCTTCAACAGAACCACGAATATCAAGATATAAGGTTCCTGCCTTACTGTAGTTCCCGGAGATGTCTTTATCCAGATAGTAATTGGGATCATTCGTCGTACCCTGGGTAACGACATAGTCTATATTGGTATCAGGTATGGTTAGCCAGCCCTTTACATCTGCACACTCCTCTAATAATTCTTTAAATTGCAGCAAACGCCCCTGGGAATCCCTTGTAGGAACCGGAGTGGTAGAAGCAATCGCTGCAGGGGTAATAGCAGGAAGCTTTGATGTTTCATACAGTTCTCTGGTTAATTCAACCGATTTTCTATTTTCATAGGACGGTATTAGAACATCTTTTAATAATAAAGCAGCAAAGATAAGAAAGCCCAGAATGCATAAACTTAAAAATAGCTTATTCCATATTCTTTTTTTAGCAGGAACTTGCACCGCCGTTTTATTTAAAGTTTTATTTAAATTAGATGAATTGGCTATCTGATCAACTTTGTCATTTACCTCTAGCTTTTTATCCTCTTGCGTTAATTTATCCTTTGACATAGCATTATCCTCTGATGTAGTTGATGATATTTATTATAATTCAAAGGAAAAAGAACGTAAAGTAGGGATTCAAAATTACAAAAAGTAAATTTATAAAAATGTTTCCTAACTTGTATGAATATTCTGCTGTTTGGACAATAAATTAGAGTGAGGAAGAAAATGGGATGATATATCAGTGAAGCAAAAATACATAACAATAATACCTTGCATTCTGGTGCTGTTTATTATAACAGCGTTAGGTGTTATAAATCTTAAATCTTACTATGAAGAGATTCTAAACTCAACCGGCCTTGTGCATAAGGATTTTTATCAGAAGCTTAAGGAAGAGAATGAGCGAGCAATTGAAAGTGATGTTGCCTATCAGAGAATGATTGATTACCTGCTCCAGGATTCACAAGGGAATGGCGAGCAGGAAGAGGATTTAACCTATCCGCTGGAGACGACAGAGGAAGAGGATTCAACGACAGAGAATGCAAAGCTGCCGGAGAATCTTAGTCTGAGAGCAAATGCAGCATTACTTCTGGACGCTGAAAATAATCGAGTCCTGTACGAAAAGAACGGTTATAAGAAATTAGCCATGGCAAGCACAACAAAGATCATGACCTGCATTGTAGCCTTGGAAAATGCAGATTTAAAGGGTATCGTCACAGTATCCTCCTACGCTGCCTCCATGCCGGACGTTCAACTAAATGTCCGAAAAGGAGAAGAGTTTTATCTGGGAGATCTACTTTATTCCCTAATGTTAGAAAGTCATAATGATGTAGCAGTTGCCATTGCAGAATATGTTGGCGGCTCGGTGGAAGGCTTTGCCGAACTGATGAATAAGAAAGCAAAGGAGCTGGGGTGTGAGGATACGAATTTTGTTACACCAAACGGTCTTGACGCAGACGGTCATCTGACAACAGCCAGAGATTTGGCTGTTATCGCCAGCTATGCAATTAAGAATGACAAATTTATTAATATTACGAATGCTTCTACCCATAGCTTTAAAGAAATCAAAAATGGAAGAGGCTTTACTGTTACGAATAAAAACAGATTTCTATATATGATGGATGGCGCCATCGGCGTCAAAACAGGCTTTACAGGTGACGCGGGCTATTGCTTTGTAGGAGCAATCAAACGCTCCGATCGAACCTTGATTTCGGTAGTTCTAGGCTGTGGCTGGCCACCGAATAAAAGTCTGAAATGGTCAGATACCAAGGAGCTTATGAACTACGGGGTTGATAATTTTGAAGAACGACAAATCTTTCGGGACGTGGACTTAGAGCCGGTCTTCGTAGAGGATGGTCAGCAAAAATATGAGTATTTAAATATGGAGGGCAACCTGTCCTTACTTATGAGAGAGGATGAACAAGTTAAAATAGTGTATCAAGTACCGAGAAGCCTGACGGCACCGGTAAAAGAGGGTGCTCAGGTTGGCACAGCAAAATATTACATTGACGAGGTTCTATATGCGGAAGTACCAATCTATACAACAACAACGATTGCCAAGATAGACTATCCCTATTGCTTCAAGGAAATTATTAAAATGTGGGGTGCAGAATATTAAGATAGGATTCCGTTGCCGGCAACATATTAATTCGTTGTCGGCAACGGATTTGTTTGCTTTTACCATTGATTTCTTCGCTGGAAAGTAAGAAAAAAGCAAATTAGTACTTGATTATTTTGTCGTATCCTATTATCATTAAGGATGTCTGAAAATCTGAAGAGTATATATGGAGGAAAGTACATGAAGAGGATTAAAAAAGCACCAGAGGTAAAACCAAGTTTTTTTGATTCAAAAACAAATGTTGCGTTTGTTGGTATTGCAGCAATTATTATATTGGTTTTATCCGCTGTGTTTATGTTTGTAGAGAGTGGATATGATAAGTTCCAGATTAATAATAATACAGACTTAAAGCTTGAATATGTAAAAACATCTTATGTCTATGAACAAGGTCCTTTAACGGACGAAGTAACTACCGAGAGTATTGCAGCAAATAGCAGCTATTCTGAGGCAGCAAAAGAGATTAATTTAACCGGTACTGAGGCAAATTTAGAAATTCGTTTTAAATTTGAAAACGGTGAGGAACTGTTTACCGATTCCGGTATTTTTAACGGCAAATTCAGCGGTAATGTTAGAATTAAATTTGATAAGACAGATGATCCGAATATTATTAAAATGACAGTAAAGGCTCACAATGGTCTCTTTGGTAATACGAAAGAAATCTATTGTGACGAATCTTATAACATTGACCTTAGCGAAAACATGATGTTGGACTAAATTGAGCGCCCTAAACAAGGGTAATTGGAGGTACAAATGGTAAAATTATACGAGCAAGGAGTCTACTTACTGAATGGTACTGAGATTATGGAAGACAATGCGCAGGCAACTGCAGCAATATCTGCAAAATTCGGTACTGAGATAGGCAAAGAGGATGCAAAAAAAGGAACCATGGCTTATGGAATTTTAACTAGCCATAACACCTCGGATAATGACAAAAAATTGAAGATTAAATTTGATAAGCTGATATCCCATGATATCACTTTTGTCGGAATCATACAGACAGCAAGAGCCAGTGGTCTTGAGAAATTTCCGGTACCCTATGTATTAACAAACTGTCATAACAGCTTATGTGCAGTAGGCGGTACCATAAATGAAGATGATCATATGTTTGGTTTATCTTGTGCAAAGAAGTATGGTGGTGTATACGTTCCACCTCATCAGGCGGTTATTCACCAGTATGCCCGTGAAATGATGGCGGAGGGCGGAAAGATGATTCTTGGTTCCGACAGCCATACCAGATACGGTGCATTAGGTACTATGGCAGTTGGCGAGGGCGGACCTGAGCTCGTAAAGCAGATATTAAGTAAAACCTATGATGTTAACATGCCGGAAGTGGTTGCTATTTACCTGACCGGTACACCCAGAAAGGGTGTTGGCCCTCAGGACGTGGCTCTTGCAATTATCGGTAAGGTATTTGCAAACGGTTATGTTAATAATAAGGTTATGGAATTTGTCGGAGATGGTATTAAGAATCTGAGCGTGGATTTCAGAATTGGCATCGATGTTATGACAACAGAGACTACCTGTCTCTCCTCTATTTGG
>JAQZBD010000322.1 GCA_029239235.1 Herbinix sp. | reverse complement strand
TAGAAGATATCTCTGCTATGGTTGGTATGAGCTATGAGAATTTCCGGAAGCAGTTTCGTAAGCACACCGGCATCTCCCCGGCTCAATATAGAATAGAACAGCGAATGAAGCATGCAAAGCTCATGTTACTGTCCGGCGTTTCCATTAAAGAAACCGCCGCACTCACCGGATACAGCGATACTTATTCCTTTACAAAGCAGTTCACGCAAACAGTGGGAATGCCACCCGGAAAATATAAAAAATCAAACTTAAGCTAGCAATTACCGCTACGCCCTATTTATACAGCCTCCAGTTTCTCGGAGTCATCTTGTACTGTTTTTTGAAGGCTTTTTGAAAATGACTTTGACTGGAGAAGCACAGTATGCCGGCTATTTCGCTAATTGGAACATCCGTATGCCGAAGCAGTACATCCGCTTCCTTTAAACGGCATCTCAGACCATATTCCGTTATTGTCATTCCAGTTACTTTTTTAAATTTCTGGCTCAGATAGGATGGATTATAACCAACCAATTCGGATAATAATTTCATATCATAGTTACTCTCGGTATGGGTTTCAATATACTCAATACAGATTTTTATCTTATCCTTTGGACGTTTGTATTTTGATTCCAGGCATAATTTTCGATAGTCTTCGTAGGCGCGGGCAAATAATTTTTCTAAAGTCTCTTGTGTTGAGGAATGCTTTACCTTTCCGATATAGTAGTCTGTAATAACCGAGGCTTGACGCTCCGGGACTCCAAGCTCTACGGAAAAATATTCAATGACACCTAGTAGTTTTATCATATCCTCTTTTATGCTCCCAATTTCTTTAAATTGAGCTTCATGAGGTGTTTCTTTTGACATTTTGTCCAGTTCTGCAAGATTTTTACCATCTTCTGATGCCAGATTATACACCAAGAATTGTATTAGGCTGTGAGGCAATCTCTCATTAAATCTATTTTCCTGATAAATACTTTTTTTTGGATGTTCTTTTTCTACTGGTCTTTCTTTTCCTTGCGAATTAATTACATCTTGGGAATCTTGTCTTTCCCTTGTATCCTTATGTTCTTTTACTATGGTTCTCTCCTCCTTCATACCTAATCCTCTTTCAGCATCCTCCATTATAGTCCCTTAGTAATACTCTTTTGATATAATTATAATACACAAATATCTAATCTGGATACAATATATTAGCTTTTTCCTCTGATATAATTTACTATATGTAATCATGCCATCAGCAAGGATTAACATTTAGTACAATATTATGGGCTTGTTCCGAACATCACACAGCTATGATAGCTAAAGTTTGTTGTTACACGGAGCAAGCAGCAGTACAGCAAATTTCACAAGAACTGCTGATACTGAAAGAAAAAAATCAGGAGGGTAAGCATGAGTAAATTTCCAAGTCATTTTTTAATCGGTGCTTCTACTGCAGCTCATCAGGTAGAAGGCAATAATATTCACAGTGATTTCTGGGCTATGGAGCAGATGGAGAACACCAGCTTCGACGAGCCATCACTGGACGCTGTTGACCACTATAATCGGTATCGTGAGGACATTGATCTCATGGCGAATGCAGGCTTAAACGCTTATCGTTTTTCCCTTGAGTGGGCGAGAATTGAGCCAGAGAAGGGCACTTATGACGAAAATGAGATTTCCCATTATAGAGACGTTCTTACTTATTGCCATCAGAAGGGAATCAAACCTATTGTGACCATGCATCACTTTTCCTCGCCGAAATGGCTGATTAGTGAGGGCGGTTGGGAAAATGAGTCTACCATCGAAGCTTTTGCAAATTATTGTTCTTTCGTAGTAAGCAAATTGGGTGATCAACTGGAATATGTCTGCACAATTAATGAAGCCAATATGGGTCTTCAGCTATCAGCGATTATCAAGCGCTATATGAAACAGATGCAGTCAGATGTTCAGGTCGGTGTTAATGTTGAAAGCGGTGGCTCCTTTGCTGAGAAAATGAAGGCTCAGGCAGCAGAAAGCATCAAGGTATTCGGAACGCCAAAACTAGAAACCTTTTTATCTATGCGCAGTCCAGAAGGTGATCTATTAATTTTAAGTGCACACGAAGCTGCTCGGGATGCTATGAAGAAAATAAAACCAGATTTAAAAGTAGGTGTGACTCTATCCTTACATGACATGCAGGCAGTAGAAGGCGGCGAAGAATTAGCTGCAAAGGATTGGGAAGAAGAGTTTATTCATTACTTACCATATATGAAAAAGGATGACTTCATCGGAGTCCAGAACTACACCCGTAAAATTATCGGTCCGGACGGTGTATGCCCGATTCCTGAGGGTGCTGAACGTACTCAGATGGACTACGAATTCTATCCAAAGGCGTTAGCTAATGTGATTCGAGCTGTATACAAGGATCTTCCTATCCCAATTATGATTACAGAAAACGGAATAGGAACCTCGGATGATAGCCGTCGTATTGCTTTTATCAATGAGGCTACTGACGGAATTCTTGATTGTATCAATGAAGGAATCCCAGTACTTGGATATCTGCATTGGTCTCTGCTAGATAATTTTGAATGGCAGAAGGGCTTTTCAAAAACCTTTGGGCTTATTGCAGTGGATCGAGCAACACAGACTAGACATCCAAAGGAAAGCTTATCTGTATTGGGACAACTTCGCGCTTAGTCAACCTATTTAAGAATCTTTGATTATGGAAATAGATTGTCATTCAAAGTATACTAATCATGCAATTGACACAAGGCCTAAGAATCAAATAACAGGCTGACAATAGACTGAACTATTGACACAGAGCCGTATGAACAATAACAGGCTGACAATAGACTGAACTATTGACACAGAGCCGTATGAACAAATACAGGCTGACAATAGACTGAACTATTGACACAGAGCCGTATGAACAAATGTGGTTTCTATTGTATCACCGCCTGGCTTCATAACCTCTACAGTTTCACCTACAGTAAATTTATTCTTCTGCTCAAGTTCATAAAGACCATCTTTTTCACCAGCAATTGTTCCAAGATAGGTATATGCTTTCTCATAGGTATTGTGGTCATAGATCTGTTCCTCATGAGTTGGCTTATCAAAGAAGAAGCCGGTGGTAAACTGCCTGTTTACACCCTTTTTGATTTCTTCCATATACCATGCTTTATTTGTTTCATATTTTGCCTGATCTTCAAAGAAATCATCGATTGCCTTACGATAGGTTCTTGCTACGGTTGCAACATACAGAGCCGTCTTCATTCTTCCTTCGACCTTTAAGCTATTGATACCTGATTTTACAAGCTCGGGAATATATTCAATCATGCATAAATCCTTGGAATTAAAGATGTAGGTTCCTCGTTCATTCTCTTCAATCGGAAGATATTCTCCCGGTCTTGTTTCTTCAACAATGTGATATTTCCATCGGCAGGAATGAGTGCAGGCACCCATATTAGCATCTCTTCCGGTGAAGTAATTACTTAATAGACATCTGCCGGAATAGGCGATACACATTGCACCATGCACAAAGGTCTCAATTTCCATCTCCGGTGGGATATTTGCTCTTAGCTCTACCAATTCAGCCAGGGACAGCTCTCTTGCAGATACTACTCTGGTTGCTCCAAGCTTATGCCAGAAGCGGTAGGTTTCATAATTTGTATTATTTGCCTGAGTACTGATGTGTACCTCGATCTCAGGAACGATCTCAAGTGCTATGCTGAAAACACCGGGGTCAGATATGATTAATGCATCAGGCCTTGATTCTCCAAATTCTTTTAGCTCTTTAAAATACTTACGTATTCCTTCCAGATCATGATTGTGAGCTGTGATATTAGCGGTAACATAAACTTTCTTTCCATGACTATGAGCAAATTCAATTCCTGCCTTCATATCCTCCATAGAGAAATTTTTTGCTTTTGCCCTTAGACCATACATATCTCCGCCGATATAAATTGCATCAGCACCATACATGATAGCTGTTTTTAAATTTTCTAAATTACCTGCCGGTATTAACAGCTCCGGCTTTTTTATTTCATCAAACATGTTGTTCTCCATTCTAATCATCTCTCTTTTCAGAGGATGCAGACACTCCTAAGCACCGGCTTTTTCTTAATCTTAAGCTTTTTCTTCAGCTTTTACTTAGGCTTTTAC
>JAQZBD010000089.1 GCA_029239235.1 Herbinix sp. | reverse complement strand
TTTGATATTCTGTTAAAGGAGCACCGTGATTCCTTTATCAGTGCGGTTCGACTAAACGATGCCTTTGGCTCCATCATTGATCTTTGCTGGGGCATCGGAAGTATTGCTATGTATTTTGTTGCGGTCAAAGTTCTTGGTATTAATGCCGGCAGTGTTGGAACCCTAATCGCCTTTGCCATGTATATCTCTATGTTCTGGCATCCAATTATGAATCTAAGTAACTTCTATAACCAATTAGTTACAAACCTTGCCGGAGCTGAAAGAATTTTTGACATTATGGACACAGAGCCGGAAATCATTGATTCTGAGGATGTGATAGAATTTCCTGAGATAAAGGGCGACATTCAATTTGACCAGGTGTCCTTCTCCTACGACTTAGAAACAAGAATTCTGGGCGAGGTCAGCTTTCATATTAAACCCGGCGAAACCATAGCACTTGTCGGCCCGACCGGGGCAGGTAAGACTACCATTGTAAACCTGATCAGCCGTTTTTATGACATACAGCAGGGCCATATTTATATTGATGGCTTAGACGTTAAAAAGGCTTCTATAGAGAGCTTGCGCAGGCAGATGGGTATCATGACACAGGATAATTTCCTATTTTCCGGTACGGTAGCCGATAATATTCGTTATGGCAAATTAGACGCCACCGACGAGGATATTATCGCTGCTGCCAAGGCCGTGAATGCACATGAGTTTATCATGAAGCTGGAAAATGGTTATGCTACCGAGCTAAAAGAAAGAGGCAGCGGTCTGTCCATCGGTCAACGTCAGCTCCTAGCCTTCGCAAGAACAATGGTATCTATGCCCAAAATATTAATACTGGATGAGGCAACCTCCAGTATTGATACACATACAGAGCTATTAGTGCAACAGGGCATTGAAGCGTTATTAAAAGGAAGAACCTCCTTTGTAATTGCACATAGGCTCTCAACCATACGTAAGGCTGATCGCATCTTTGTGATTGATGAAGGTCAGATTAAAGAGGAAGGCAGTTCCGACGAATTACTGGCCAAAAAAGGCCTTTATTATAACCTGTATATGGCTCAATTTAAAAACCTTTAATCGACTTACCGATAGTAACTATATGTTTTTTCCACAAGGGACAGGATTTTTGGACTGTTTATCCACAATACAGGCTATTACAGATATAAATATGGGGATATGATTTACTTTACGCAAGGACTTAACGACAGACAATACGTTATCGATTAATTCTTGTGTGAGTTAAGTCATATCCCCTGGCTATCTTTACAACAACTCTTGTTCTATTATCTCTTATCTACTATCTCTTATCTACTATCCCTTATCTACTATCCCTTATCTACTATCCCTTATCTACTATCCCTTATCTACTATCCCTTATCTACTATCCCTTAGTCTTCTTGGTTATCCTCCTTGCTCCGATTCATATTACTTAATTTCTCGTTAATAAGCTCTGCGGTTTTATCTTCTTTCTTTTTTAATGCATAGCTTACACAAAGAGTAACACAGCATATCATTATTATCATAACCATAGTCTGTTTCACGTTTCCCGGAACAATCCATCCAAAGAGATATGCACAACCTAAAACTTGAGAGTAGATATATATATAATGAATTATAGTCCTTACTTTCATCTTTCTTTTACTCAATTCATGCTTTGAATAAAAGATCAGATTACCTACAGAACCCAGAATGGATAAAATTATTAATTGCAATAATATTGATAGCATTTGTGTTTTATCCGGCCAAAATTGTGAAATGAAGATAGCTGCACAGATTGTACTCCCTGCCAATACATAGCAGAACGTAATGAAAATATTCTTTAACCATGCCATGTCTGTCACCCCCTATAGTCCTAACTTCTTCTTTAATTCCGGAACATACTGCCTGGAAATCACTACTCTTTCACCGTTAAACAGTAATGCTTCGAACCGCCCGTTATATGCAGGACTAACACTTTTGATTTTTGTTACATTCAGTATCACAGATTTGGATGCACGAAAAAAATTAGTGTTTTTAAATTCCTCTTCCAACTCGTAAAGTTTCAGCTTTGTCTCATATACATTTTGCTTACAGTATAAAAAAACCTTATTATCTACACCTTCAAAATAATATACATTAGCCGGTTCAATCATAGTTATAACCCCATTGTTCATACCGGGCAATTTCCTTTGCCCCACTTTAAACTCCGATATTACCTTAAGGACATGTTCATCCATCTCCTTGCACCGTATTATAATTTGCTCCTCTTCACCCGGCTTACACTCTTCAATTATAATCTTCATAGTGCCCCCTATTGCTATCGATTCATTACATTTCTACGTCGTTGTACAATTACGGATATTCCTATGAAAATTATACCACTGATTACCAGAATTGCTACCTTTACATTATGAGGGACAATATTATCCTGATATAAAACCGTTATACCCATGGTTTCCTTATAGCTGTTAATCAGCTGCTCGGGGCAATTGACGAATGTTTTTATAATGATACTTTCTGTAAATAGTTCTCGTAAAAGTGAACACCCATAAAATAAAGGAAAGCACTTTAATACCATTTGCACCTTCTCCGGCAGCATTCCAATTGGCAAATAGATACCAGCAATAAATCCTACGATTGTTCCTATGACAGTGCTTAAACCTGAAAACGCACTTAGTGAGTGTACGAAATTGGCTATTAAAAATACCAGCGAAGCTGATGTAAAGACATTTAAAATAATATAGAAGATTACTTGCAGCATTTGAGCCGGAGTGAGCAAATCCCCTCCTGTTACTGCAATATACGCTTCTCCCAATGCAAAGGTCAAAGTGCACATAATTATGCCCATTAGTATCGCTGCAATAACATAACCCAGAACAAATACCGTTCGTTTCACCGGAGATACAAAGAAGCTGGATAACTTTTTATGAGCCTCATCTTCTACCATAATCCCTACCATAGAGAGTGTTATGGTCACAGAATTTACTACCACAATACCTGCTAAGGTCCATAATATAATCAACTGCTGCGCATTCTCCAAATCTGCTGCCGCATTTCGGTCTCCACCGCCATATTCATTTAATAAATTTACCACATTATCGGCATTCATTTTACCGAGAAAAACCACCATTAATCCAATGATAATAATCATAGATAGCAGGGAAAAGAAGATATTTGCCCGGTCTCTAACATACACTAGCATATTTCTTTTAATCAATCTAATTAATAACATAACTCCTCCATCCTACAGCTAGACTGCACACAGTCTCTAAATAATAGTCAACCATGATATTTATATAATAACCCAGGTTCATCCCAAACTCTTCCCTGTTACGTTTAAAAACACATCATCCATGGTCCCCTGAATTAACTCAAAGGATTTAATCTTTTCTCTTACCTGATTTAGTACCTCCAGACCGAACAAGGAATCAGGTATGGTTACCTGTATGTGATTACTTTTTCTAACATAACCTAACCCAGTTTCTACGAGGTATTTTATAAGTCCTTCCGGATCATCTGAAACTAATCTTAGCATATCATGAGCGTACTGCTGCTTTAGCTGGGAAGGGCTACCCTCCGCTACCAGCTTTCCTGACTCCATAATAGAGATGTACTGGGCTTTTGCTGCCTCTTCCATATAATGAGTTGTAAGAAAAACCGTCATCTGATCCTCGTTTCTTAATCTTTCAATACTCTCCCATACGTTTTGCCTTGTTTGAGGATCGAGACCCGTAGTTGGTTCATCCATGAATAGAATCTCGGGCTGATTCATTAAAGCCCTTGCTATTTCACATCTACGCTTTTGTCCCCCAGATAATTTGCAGAATTGACGTTCTAATAAGTCATGAATCTCTAAGATATCACATACTCGTCGTAGATTTTCATGAATAACTTTTTGTTCCTTGCTATAAAGTGAGGCTCTAAGGATCAGGTTTTCCTTAATCGTCAACCGATCGTCCAAGGTATTATCCTGAAAGACCACGCCAATTTTTTTACGTATTAAAGAATCCTCTTTCCCTAACTGATATCCACTAATTGTTACTTCCCCTTCACTTCGGGTCAGAAGCGTGCAAAGCATGTTTATGGTAGTTGATTTTCCTGCTCCATTAACACCCAGGAATCCATATAATTCACCGCGTTTTACACGAAAGCTGATATCATCAACTGCTTTTATCTCACCGAAATATTTCTTCAAACTCTTTACCTGAATAATATCTTCCATTTTTCTTCCTTTCTTCGCTAAATAGATCATTTCCTACACATTAATTACTCATCTTTCTTTACCCTTTAACCACTTCTTATGTAAATCACTTGCATCAAGCAGTACCTTTTTCATTTAATAAATAGTTTACATTGATTTGAGTGTATATTTTTTAATATTCTTTTACAAGACTATCAAGGGCAAGATGCATTTTTATAGGGTTAAGTTGTAAAATTTACGGTTTGGTTATATATATTTAAACCTACCAGCACAATAAAATGTAACATCTACCTCTTCCCTGGTCATAAAAAAAGCAGCCTGATCCAGACTGCTCCATAGCATATTAACTTCGTACTCTATTCGTAAGTGTTAGATCCTCTGCATTAACTACTTACATTTATCATTACTATAACTAATTATTCTAACCATTGTATAAAGGCTGTTTTATCATTGCGATTATACCCGGCTTTTTCATAGAAATTTAGGACACTTTTTTCCTTTGATCCCGTCATGAGCATTATTTTATAACAGCTATTTGCTATTGCTGTTTCTTTGGCATATTCCATAAGTTTCGTAGCATATCCACAGTTACGAAAAGCTTCGTCTGTGATTACATTCTCAATCAAAGCATAGGGTCGTTGCTGGTGGGTTAGATTACAAATCACCATGACTACACAAGATGAGATTATTTTACCATTTTCGATCCCTACAATAATATGGTGGTTTGGATCTGCTATTATCTGCTGCCATAATAGTTGCAAGGAATCATTCATCTGTGGTAGCTTGTTATCATGAAGCTGCTGATAAAGCTCTAGAAGTCCTTCTAAATCCTTTTCTTCAACTTCCCTTATCTCCATGAGATCCTCCTACAGCATAATAGAAATGAAGATATTTCTTCCAATATAAAAATATCTTCTTAATTTCAGGTCAAAAGCATCCGTTTATTATTCACTTGCTTTTATTTATATCCTTCTCTTAGGAATTGTTATTATAAAGCTAGTACCCTTTTTAAATTGGGATCTAACTTTTATTTTTCCTGTATGTGCAAGGACAATTAATTTACCCAGTGATAGCCCTAGGCCATGGCCCCCGATATTTTGATTACGTACATAATCAGAACGATAAAAGCGATCAAAAATATGGTCAATATCCTTCTGGGTCATACCAATACCCGTATCCTGGATTGTGATAATACAGTCCTCATTGGACTTCTCACACTTGATGGTAACCGTATCGCCATCCCTGGAATACTTAACAGCATTATCAATGAAGATACGAACTGCCTGCTTTAGCGCCTGTTCATCTCCATAAACCATAACATTTTCCATTACGGAGCTCTCAATTACTCGATTAGCAGCTACCAGCTTTGTTTCCTTAACCATATCCTCCACTAGCTTACTCATATTAAAACGCTTTTTAATTAGTTTTAAGGTTTTCTTATCATGCCTTGATAAGAATAACAGCTTCTCCACTAAATCCTGCATCGATCTGGCTTCATTTTGTATGGCATCAATAGATTCGTGAAGGATCTCCGGATCTGTTGTTCCCCAACGATTTAATAGATTCGCATAGCCTTGAATAACAGCGATGGGGGTTCGTAACTCATGTGAGGCATCCGATACGAATTGCTTCTGGCTTTCATAGGAGGTCTCAATACGGTCTAGCATTGCATTAATGACGTTCGCCAAATCTTTTAATTCATTCTTTGTCCCTTCGACATTCAATCGTTCACTATGAAGGTTATTTACTGTCAGACGGTTTGCTGTTGCCGACATAACCCGAACTGGCTCAAACAGCTTAATATCACTCTGCTTTCCCTTACGAATTACTAAAAATACAATAAATAGATATAGCAAGGTAAGCTTCCAGGCTAAGTCAATGCATTTTATATAACTATCCGATAAATCATAGCGAAACTGTGCCACATATGCTCTATCACCTATGCGTAGCTCTCTTTGGCTTTTTATTATTAGTATATTTAAATTATTCTTCCAATCATAATGAATCCCAAAGGTGAATTTCTTATTGTCATCCAGATCATTTTCACAATCCTTGTAATAATCCACATACGTGTTTTTATCTACGATTCTTACTGTAAGCCCCTGATCCAAGTAGGGATTGAATATATTCTTTCCCTCCTCTTTCGATATGGTAGTCACAAGTGTATCCGCCATTCGATCAAGATATATCTTCTCCGAATACATGTAGATTAGAATAAACCCAAGGATAAATATAAGTCCATGGGTCAAGAGCAGCTTGCAGTAAGCCATTGAGATACGAAAAGCGATAGAAAATCGTAAGCTACCCAGCCACTTCTCTTTTTTTCTTCTAAACGGGAGGACAATTTTTCTCAGTACATTACGAATTAATTCTATTAAATATTCTTTCATAAATCCTCCTCCCTCTTCGCACGCTAGAATAATTAGTAATTATAAAGATTCTTGCAGGTCAAGTAATATAAGTGATGTTTTATTCTACCCTTCCTTGTTATTTCACTTATTCTTTTATAATATACCCAACACCTCTAACGGTAGAAATCAGATGTACTCCATACTTTTCATCAATCTTCTGCCTTAAATATCGGATATAGACATCCACTACATTGGTATCACCAAAATACTCATAATCCCATACATTGTTCAAAAGCTGTTCTCTTGTCAGTGCTATATTTTTGTTACGAATTAAATACTCTAACAATTCATATTCTTTTTTCGTAAGTATAAGCTCCTCCTCACCAAAAAAAGCCATATGGCTTGCCAAATTTAAGGTCACTCCGCCAACCTGGAGTTTATCCATCTTAGTCTCTGCCATGGAATTCTTAACACGGTTTAATGCTACACGAATACGTGCCAACAATTCCTCGATTGCAAAGGGCTTTGTCATATAATCATCTGCGCCCATATCAAGTCCCGCCACCTTATCTGTCACATCATCCTTAGCAGTAAGCATAATAATTGGCAGCTTTGATTCTAGCCGTATCCTTCTGCAAACCTCAATTCCACTAAGGCCAGGCAGCATAATATCGAGTACAACCAAGTCAACATCTTCTCTTAATGCTTTCTCCAAGCCTGTTCTTCCATCCCCGGCTACAATAACCTCATAACCTTCATGCTTTAATTCTAACTCTAAGAATCTTGCTATTTTCGCTTCATCTTCAACGATCAATATTTTAGCCAAAAAAAGCCCCTCCTCACCGTTCATTTCAACTCTGCTTCCATTGTATCGGTTCATATCTTTTTTTTCAATATCTGTATATTAAAATTCTATTAGAAATGTGTTCAACAAATAAGAGCCAGATATCCTGGCTCTTATTTGATTCATTCTATATTCCCCGCAAAAGCGGCCCTTCATATAATCAGGCTTCCCATTCCTGACTATATGTTATTACATTTGTTATCTGATTCAATCCCTTATAAACTTGTGAAAATAATATCACACTATTACTTGCTTTGACAATATCTATAGACGATTTTTCATCTATTTTTAATAAATGTCAATTTTCTCCCACCTATCTACTTATCTTATTGTCTTATATCTTATTAGTATAAACCTGGTGAGTGAAAATTCAAAACTGTACTTTACCATAAAAAAACTGACCTCCCATGAGTTAGATTTTAGGTCTAACTTATGGGGATCAGTTCAATATCTTAGAGACTTATTTTATAAGCTTAA
Source organism: Herbinix sp. (assembly GCA_029239235.1). GTDB lineage: Bacteria > Bacillota > Clostridia > Lachnospirales > Lachnospiraceae > Mobilitalea. The sequence continues at coordinate 6,675 of JAQZBD010000089.1, read as the reverse complement.
ATTATAGTATACTCTTTACAGCATTTACCACATTTTCAGTAGTAAAGCCAAATTTCTTAAATAATATGCCTGCCGGAGCAGAAGCACCGAATCCCTTCATTGTTACGGTTGTTCCATCTAAACCAACATATTTGCCCCAACCAAAGTCAGCGCCCGCTTCAACTGCTACTCTTGCTCTAACACTCTTAGGAAGAATACTTTCCTTATATTCCGCAGACTGAGCTTCAAATAAATCCATGGATGGAATGCTTACTACTCTTACATCAATACCCTCTTTTGCCAGTTCAGCTTGAGCATTAATACCAAGCTCTACTTCAGATCCACTTGCCATAATAATCGCATCCGGTATTTCCTTATTAGAAGCAGCTACTACATAACCACCCTTTAAAGCTTCCTTTGAAGAGCCAGCTAACTGAGGAAGATTTTGTCTTGTAAGAACTAAAGCAGTGGGTGTTTTTGTTGAAGTAATTGCATAGTACCATGCAGCTGCACATTCTGTTGCGTCCGCAGGTCTAAATACAGTAAAGTTAGGCATAGCACGAAGCATTGCTAACTGCTCAATCGGTTCATGGGTCGGTCCGTCTTCACCAACACCAATGCTGTCATGGGTCAGTACATAGGTCACTGGCAGTCCCATTAATGCAGATAATCTTGCCATCGGTTTTACGTAATCACTAAATACGAAGAAAGTGGATACATAAGCACGTAAACCACCGTGAAGTGCTAAACCGTTGCCCATTGCTGCCATTGCTAATTCTCTTACACCAAAGTGCAGATTACGTCCGGAATAATCATCCTTTGAGAAATCTCCCATATCATTCATGTAAGTTTTAGTAGATGGTGCAAGGTCTGCTGATCCTCCAATAAAGCCTGGAAGATAATTCTTAATTCTATTAATCATGATACCGGAAAGATTTCTGGTAGCCTCAGGCTTATCCGCATACGCCCAGAACTCTTCATTATCTATTAAATCCTTTGCTGCGTCTACATCATGATACTGATCCCATAATGTCTTCATCTCAGGATATTCTTTGCAATAGTTAGCAAATAACTCATTCCATACAGCTTCTGCCTTAGCGCCTTCTGCTGCAAGTGCCTTATAATTCTCATGTACTTCTTCAGGAACATGGAAGGATTCGTGGCTTGGCCAGCCCAGTTTTTCTTTCATTGCAGTTATATTATCTGCTCCAAGAGGCTCACCGTGAGCACTTGCCTTACCTTCCTTTGGACTACCATAACCAATTTGTGTTTTTACAGTAATCATGGATGGTCTTGTTAAGTCTGCTTTTGCAGCTTCAATTGCTTTTGCAATCTCATCAAGGTCATTGCCGTCTTCTACAACTAATGTCTGGAAACCAAAAGCATCAAAACGTTTCTGAACATCTTCTGTAAATGCAATGTCTGTGCTGCCTTCAATTGAAATTTTATTACTATCGTAAAATACGATTAACTTACCTAAGCCTAGGGTACCAGCAAGGGACATAGCCTCTGAAGTAATACCTTCCATCATACAACCGTCGCCGCCAAGAACATAGGTATAGTGATCTACTACAGGATATCCTTCTTTATTAAATTTAGCAGCCAGATGAGCTTCACCCATTGCCATACCAACAGACATTGCCATACCTGCACCAAGAGGGCCTGTTGTAGCTTCAACGCCAACGGTATGACCATACTCCGGATGACCAGGTGTTAAGGAATCTTCCTGTCTGAAGTTTGCTAAATCTTCTGCTTTCAACCCATATCCGAATAAATGTAATAAGGAATAAAGTAACATAGATCCATGTCCGCCGGATAGAACGAAACGATCTCTGTTGTCCCATTTCGGATTTGCTGGATTATGCTTCATATGCTTTGCCCATAATTCATAAGCCATTGCTGCTGCACCGAGCGGTAAACCAGGATGTCCGGAATTAGCCTTTTGTACACCATCAGCGGATAACACTCTTATGGCATTCACTGACATTGTATCAATATTCTTCATTTTTTCCTCCATTCAGCCGCATTAGCGGCAATAACATTTTGAAAAGGCTCATTAACGACCATTAGACCGTGAGGTCAAAGGTGTCGGATGTGAATTATATTTTTATAAATCACAATATGAGCCTTCTCATTAGTTATCTGTTATGAATTATTTTATAACAGATAACATATTCATAACAAATGAATCTGATTATTAATTCATTTGTTTCATTATCATCTTTATTCACCAAAAGCTGCTTTGTAATCCTGAATAAACTTTTCAATTCCGGATGTAGTTAAAGGATGCTTTGTAGCCTGCTCGATTACACTGTAAGGAACAGTAGCAATATCTGCACCAGCAAGCGCACACTCTGTAATATGAACTACATTACGAATACTAGCAGCAATAATTTCTGTTTTAATATCGAAGGTACGGAAGATCTGTACAATCGTATCGATTAAATCTGTGCCTGGCATGGAAATATCATCAAGACGGCCAACAAAAGGTGATACATAAGTTGCACCTGCTCTAGCTGCCAGAAGTGCCTGATTTGCCGAGAAAATTAATGTTACATTTGTCTTGATACCTTCACTGGAAAGAACCTTAGTAGCTTTCAATCCCTCTAATGTCATAGGAATCTTAACTACCATATTAGGATGTAATTTTGCAATCTCTCTGCCTTCTGCAATCATATCTTCTGCTTTCACAGTAGTAGCCTTAACTTCACCGCTGATCGGTCCATCAACAAGGCTTGTAATTTCAGCAATTACATCTTCTAGTTTTTTGCCTTCCTTAGCGATCAAGGATGGATTGGTGGTTACACCGCAAATGACACCAAGTTCACTTGCCTTCTTAATTTCTTCCACATTTGCCGTATCGAGAAACAGCTTCATAAATAAAAACCTCCCTTGGACTGAGACTTAAATCCTGCAGCCACAGCTTAAACTGTCTGCAGCAGCCTGATAAAGTCATGTCTTTTTTCATTAAAAATTAATGGTTTATAGGAGTGTCTATATTAATTCCGCCCCCCGGTTCTAGGAAAATTACTCTTCCTATCGGTTTAACAAAGACCCAGCTTATATAAGCATAACTCCATTTATCAAAAAGCCAGATAAACTGCCTTTTAGATCGAGTTTTATAGTGGTATACACATACCTCATTAACTATACAATAAAACAAGTAATATTTCAATTGGCAAATTAAACACACATTTACTATAACCAATTGAAAAAATGTTTACTTAGTCAATAGAGTCGAAGGTAAAATATAGCTCCTCAAATTTATGGACAGGCATAGGTTTTGCATAGTAATAACCTTGGATAATATCGCACCCAACGTGGCATAAAAAATCTACCTGTTCCTTGGTTTCAATGCACTCTGCCACTACCTTCATATGTAAATCCTTAGCCATCGTTATTGTATTACGAATTACCGTCAGTCCTCTTTCCACCTCATCCGTCAATCGGAACAGTTCTCCATCCAGCTTAACAACATCCAGTGGCAAATCCTTCAGTGAGTTTAAAGAAGAATAACCAGCCCCAAAATCGTCCATAGATACAATAAAGCCATATTCTCTAAGCTTGGTTACCGTTTGAATCATCATTTGCTTATTCTGTAGAAATGCGCTCTCTGTCAACTCCAGCTCAACATAATAATGGGGTACATCATATTTATCAACTATATCCTTTATCACATCAGCTAACTGAGGGTTAGCAAAATGTAACCTTGATATATTTACTGAAATTGGTATGGGATCATAACCTAGTCTAATCCAATTGCGAATAATGGCACATACCTTTTTTAACATGTAGTAGTCAAGCTCCGTTATAAAGCCATTCTTCTCAAATACCGGTATAAAATTACCGGGAGATATAATCCTATCACTGCTTTTACACCAACGTACAAGAGCCTCTGCCCCTTGAATCACTTCCTCCATAGGCGAAAATTTAGGCTGAAGATAGACATGAAATTCTTCATTAAGGAGAGCCTCATTCATTGACCTTTCAATCTCTTCTTCCTCCAATAAACGGTCACGAGCCGCATCATCAAAGAAAGCAATAATTCCCTTGGTGCTCCCTTTAATATTATTCTTTGCAATACTAGAAAACTCACCCATATGATCAATAGAATCCTGACGATCCATGATATGATAGATTCCATAATAGATCTTAGTACTGCTTGTGAATTTTAGCTTATGCAATCTGTGGTCAAGTTCATGAATTCGCTCAGTAAGTTCTTCGTTCTCATGGAAGGAAGTCATGATATAGAATTGATCTGCGGCATATCTAGTATATGGCTCCCCCGGTCTTGACCATTTTTTAATTACATTATAGATATCTTTAAGAATTTCATCCCCTTTTTGATAACCATATGCATCATTTATAACTTTAAAACGATTAATATCGAAATTGACAAGTGCATACTTTCTTCTATGATATAGTTTACCGTTTAAGATCTTATTTGCGGATAGACGGAACTTATACCAATTGTCGCCGCCGGTAACAGGATCCAAATACATCATTTTAACAAGTTTATTATCCGCACTACGTTGGAAAAGAATTAATAAAATAATTAGAAATGTGGTTCCAATTGTAATGAATATCCACATCAAATTTGTAAGTTTAAGTATATCTTTGGTTAGAGGGCTAATAACATTAGGTCTGCCTACTAATACAGTCCAGTCTCTCATCCCTAAATCAGCCTCAGCCCATACATACACATGGTTATTATCTTTATTGCTAAAAAGAATTTCCCTTAATTGAATTGTATTTAGTATTTTCTCCTTATCCTTCAAAAAATATCCATTCGAAGTGATTTCATTATAGTCAAAATTGGAGATATTAGTATCTTGAACATATCCGACTAATTTTTGATCTCTATTAAGGATATAAATCAAGGCTCCTTCCTTAATCTCGTTCTTAAATAGATCCTGATTACTAATTTGTGAACTCAATTTAGCAATCAATGCTCCAATATATCTTTCATTTTTTATAACTGGTATAGCAAGAATCTCAACAGGAATTCGATCAGGAGTATATACGATCGTATACTCAGAAGTTATGTTATTAGATTTTAAATTTTTAAAATACTCCTCACCAGAGATATCAATTTTATCATCGGCGATATTGTATCCGATTCCATTTACATCAACTATGGCAAGGTCTACATAATTCCTTCCATTTGCTATAATTGGAAGCAAAGTTTTAATTTGCTGATTAGTAATTGTTTCTGTTTGAGCAATAAGCTCAGCTGATATTTCTAAATAATTTATATTATTTTCATACTCCTGCTTTAATAATGCGGCTATATTGTCTGTAAGTGTATTATATGTCTCCAGCTTTTCCAGATAGCTGTATTGCGCCATATGATCCATATGATATAGTCCGATTCCTATTGAAGTAAGAATACATAATATTGCAAATAATATCACCGGTGATGTACTACTCTTTTGTGCATTAAAACTCATTAAGTTTCTCCTCATTGGTCAATTCTATGGTCACATATTTTCTTTAACTTTTTAAAATAAATTTCAAAAATCAACTCTTTAATAAAATACTGACGACTTTTCTTTAATACTATAAATTAACCTCTTTTATCATACACTAGTTATCTCATATTTGTCAAAATATCTTGTATACTATTGAATTTTAATACTGTATTTTATGAATCCTTTATCAACTTTTTAATGTTTTTATATTGTATTATAACTTACAATTTTAATAGTATTTTTGAGCATAAAAAAAAGACCTATCTTTAGGTCTTTCTAATGAGACATCCGGGATTCGAACCCGGGACACCATGATTAAAAGTCATGTGCTCTACCGACTGAGCTAATATCCCATGCTTAGTCAAAGCAAAATGCCCAGAGCCGGAATTGAACCAGCGACACGAGGATTTTCAGTCCTCTGCTCTACCAACTGAGCTATCTGGGCAAGGTCAAGATCGCTTTCCACAAATCACAAATCTTAGTGTAATGGTCTGCGAATTATTCAGTTAGTATTGCATAACAGTTGCGGGGACAGGATTTGAACCTATGACCTTCGGGTTATGAGCCCGACGAGCTTCCAGACTGCTCCACCCCGCGGCAATTTTTTTAAGTACATATTTAATCTTACTGCAAACCTTACTGGCTTAAAGCCAAATGGATGGGGAAGGATTCGAACCTTCGAAATCGTTGATAACAGATTTACAGTCTGCCCCCTTTGGCCGCTCGGGAACCCATCCAATAAGATCAACTATATTTAGTTGAAAAGCCGATGATCGGACTCGAACCGATAACCTGCTGATTTTTCAATACCAATTGGAGTATTGAGTGGGACCTATAGGGCTCGAACCTATGACCCTCTGCTTGTAAGGCAGATGCTCTCCCAGCTGAGCTAAGATCCCATGGGATTATTATTACTCATTATAAAAATCATATCCTTAAGTTTTAAATAATTTTACAGAAATTATTTTCCAACTTATTAAAACACTGAGTATTAGGTGTTTTAACGACCCAGAAGGGACTCGAACCCTCGACCTCCGCCGTGACAGGGCGGCGCTCTAACCAACTGAGCCACTGGGCCATTTGATACTACACATAAAAACTTACATCCATTATAACTGAAAAACCATTTAAGGTCAAGCCCTCGACCTATTAGTAACAGTCAGCTCCATGTGTTACCACACTTCCACCTCTGCCCTATCAACCTGGTAGTCTTCCAGGGGTCTTA
>JAQZBD010000088.1 GCA_029239235.1 Herbinix sp. | reverse complement strand
GGCCGCATTTTTTAGTACATTTGTCAATACTTTTAACAGGAAAAAATCCCACACCACATTTTACTATGATGTGAGATTTCTTAACTTAATGCCATTGGGTTCAACCCCTCCGGTTTTCATATCTCATTATTCCGTGATTACATTTCTAGAAACTAGATCTTTCCATAGATTTAATACAGGTTCTTCACCTTGAAATCTTTCTCCGCTTCCCTGCGTTGATCCTTCTTCGCAATATCCTCACGCTTGTCATATAACTTCTTACCTCTTGCCAAGCCAATCTCCAGCTTAACTAAGCTTCCCTTAAAATAAATTTGCAAGGGCACTAAGGTATATCCTTTCTGGACAATCTTACCGGCAATTTTATTAATTTCATACTTATGCATTAATAATTTTTTTACCCTTAAAGGATCTTTATTAAAGATATTTCCTTTTTCATAGGGACTAATGTGCATATTATAGATAAATACTTCCCCCTTCTCAATCTTGAGAAAGGATTCTTTTAAGCTGCACTTTCCCATGCGGAGGGATTTCACCTCTGTTCCATGCAATGCGATGCCGGCTTCATACTTTTCCTCGATAAAATAGTCAAAATAAGCTTTCTTATTATTGGCTATTAGTTTAAAATTTTCCCCCACTTATTCTTCATGCCTCCTCATTTTTGGAGGCATTGCCTCCATCATTTTTGGAGGCATTGCCTCCATCTTTTTGGGAGGCATTGCCTCCATTCTTTTTAGAAGGCTTTACCTCCATTTCTTCGGAAACCTCAGCCTCCACAAGAGCAAAATCTATGGTACGCATTATTTTATCGGCATTCACCACTTCAACCGTAACCTTTTGCCCTAACTTATATATTTTCTTTGTGTGTTCCCCTACCATCTGGTAGCGCTCTTCATCATAAATATAATAATCATCGTTCATTTCACTGACACGAATCATACCTTCTACGGTATTCGGTAACTCCACATACATACCCCAGCTGGTGACACCTGATATAACACCATCAAAGCACTCACCAATATGATCCATCATATATTCCACTTTCTTAAGCTTCTGCACCTCACGCTCAGATTCATCTGCCCGGCGTTCCGTCTTACTGGAGTGGTCAGTAACAGAGAATAGAATTTTCTCATAGTGCTCTCTTCGTTTCTCACCCAATTTACCATTCAGATTTTCTTTAATGATTCGATGAATCTGTAAATCAGGATAACGTCGAATTGGAGATGTGAAATGACAATAATATTTTGCTGATAAACCAAAATGTCCGGTATTAGTAACCGTATACTTTGCCTGCTTCATGGAACGCAAGGTCAATCTGCTAATTAGCGCTTCCTCCGGGGTATCCTCTACTTTAATAAGGAGCTTCTGAATTTCCTTTGGATGAATCTCTTCCTGACCCAACTTAATACTATATCCGAAATTATTGATAAACACTGCTAACTTTCTAATCTTATCATCATCCGGATTATCATGGGTACGGTATACAAAAGGAATCTCCTGCCAGAAAAAGTCCTCCGCAATGGTTTCATTGGCTATTAACATGAATTCTTCAATAATCTTCGTTGCTTTATTTCTGTCATAAGGTTTTATTTCTATCGGTTTTCCCTGCTTATTAACAATAATCTTACTCTCTGGGAAGTCAAAATTAATGGAACCTCTCTTATGCCTTCTTGTCCTTAATACCTCCGCTAATTCCTGCATGAGCATGAACATAGGCACAAACTCTTCATATTCTTTCCTTACATCCTCATCCTGCTCCTCAACGATCTTCGCTACATTAGTATAGGTCATACGCCGATCGGAACGCATTACTGTTTCTGCAATCTTGTGTCCAAGGACAGTTCCTTTTGAGTCGATATCCATGAAACAGCTCAAGGACAATCTGTCTACCTCTGGATTTAAGGAGCAGATTCCATTTGATAGCTTATGAGGTAGCATAGGTATTACCCGATCTACCAAATAAACACTGGTTCCACGGTTCAACGCTTCTTTATCAAGCGCTGATCCCTCCCTCACATAATGAGAAACATCCGCGATATGAACTCCCAGACGATAGATATCACCTTCTTTTGTAAGGGTAATTGCATCATCAAGATCCTTGGCATCCTCACCATCAATCGTTACTGTCATCAAGTTGCGGATATCCATCCTGTTTGCTATCTCTGCAGGATCAATTTCCTCCGGAACCTTATCCAGTGACCTCATTACTTCCTCCGGAAAATCTACCGGAAGATCATAGGCTTTAATTACTGACATAATATCTACACCAGGATCATTCACATGTCCAAGGATTTCAACAATTCTTCCTTCCGGGCTGTGGGACTCATCCCCATAATTCGTAATTTTTGCAACCACCTTGTGGCCATCTACTGCTCCCATGGTATGCTCCTTAGGAATAAAAATGTCCTTACCAAACTTTTGATTATCTGGTCTGACAAAACCAAAATTCTTATTTTTTTCAAAGGTACCTACAATCTCATTCTTTCCACGTTCCAGGATGTTAACAACAGCGCCTTCTTTGCGTCTGCCGGTTTGTTCATCCTTAATAACAACCATAACCTTATCTCCATGGAGAGCGCCTTTTGTGGACTCACCTGGTATGAAGATATCCTCTGCCTCACCCTCAAGTATCACAAAGCCAAAGCCCTTCTGTGTACCCGAAAATGTTCCTACCTTAATATCATCACCCGGAACCCGATAACGTCCCTGTGTATCAAGGATAATAGTACCCTTAGAAATCATTTGATCTAAAACCATCTTTAATTCGTGCTTAGCTCCTCTTGGAACCTGTAGCAATACAATAAGATCTTTAAATCTCATTGGCTTATATTCTTTACTCGAGAACATTTCCTCAAGCATGTCTTTCTTTTCTTTTAACAATTCGTTTTCTTTCATCTTTCCTCCATTCTACTGCCTGACGCAGAGGACAATTTACTAATAGTATACCATAATTTTGCTATTTTAAAATAATAAATCCAAACAATGCTATAATATTTTATTTAATAATTGAAAACTTTTAATATTATTATATTGACAATAGTGTATGTCGTACACTATAATATTATCAAGGATAACAACTTACTGTCATCCTTAATAAAAAATGGCAGGTGATTATTTGGAAGCTTATGATGAACTGATAAATTCGCTTATTATAGAATTGAAGCGAGGAACTCTAGTGCTTTCTGTTTTGAGCCAGTTAAAAAATCCTGAATACGGATATTCTTTGGTGCAGAAGTTAGAGGAAAAAAGTACCCTGATAGAAGCCGGGACACTTTACCCCCTCTTACGCAGATTGGAAAAGCAAGGCCTACTTACCAGCGAATGGGATACAAGTGAAAGCAGACCGCGAAAATTCTATGTCTTAAGTGAAGAAGGAAAGGCTGTTTACCAGCATTTAAAAAGGGAATGGAGAACGCTCTCCGAACAATTAGAACTATTATTAAAGGAGGATGAGGATGTATGAACCTAATTGATCGTTATGTTTTTGCTGTTACTGAACATCTGTCAGATAACAACCGAAAAGATGTGGCTGATGAGCTACGATCCAATATTGAAGATATGTTACCGGATTCACCTACTGATCGCGATATACGTGGAGTTTTAGAAAAAATGGGAAACCCAAGAAAACTGGCCAATGAATTTTATCCTACGAAACGATATTTAATCGGGCCGAACCTCTTTGACAGTTATATTTCCTTACTTAAGCTTGTAATCGGTATTACAGTGTCTGTTATGCTTGGTGTTACAATCTTAGGCTGGGTTGTGAGTTTTCCTGACAACAGTAATTATGTTAGTCTAATAACAGACTTGATTGCCAACGCTATTGGCGCCGCTGTTCAAGCTGCAGTATGGGTGACCATTATCTATGCAGTTCTGGAGAGAACCGGAGTAAGCGAAGGTCAGATGCCCTTTTCTAAGAAAGAATGGACAGTTGATGACCTGCCAACAGGTGTAGTTCCTCCAAGCAAGAAAATATCACGGGCAGAGACTGGCTTATCTTTATTCTTTACCCTACTATTTGTATCAGTATTATATTTCAACCCAAATTTGATAGCGATCTATATCCATGAGAATCGCTCTACAGAGATTATCCCTCTATTTTCTGAGGAACGCTTGGCTATATATCTAGTTGCTATTTTACTCATAACCCTGTTGCAATTAATCATTATTGTATGGAAGTTTATCCAAAGCAAATGGAATCTGCCTTTGGCCATCGCAAATACAGTACAGAACATCGCTTCCAGTGTTCTTATCATCTTCCTTCTATGTGACAGACAATTAATTAACCAGAATTTTTTCAAAGGAATTGCTGACTTAGCAAATACTTCTGCTAATCAGATAATCGATAGTTGGTATCGCGGAACATCAATTGTCGTAATCGTTGTTTTTATCGTAATTGCAGCGTGGGATAGTATTTCTGCATTTTTCAAGGCAAAAAAATAAGTCAAATAAGGGCTGTTGCACCGGTAAATTAATCGGTATGACAGCCCTTAATAAATGTCAAAAATGAATGTTTAAAAACTCATAGGTAATTTATTTTTGGAAAATTGCTTATCTTCATACATAAGACGATCCACCTGTTTTAAAAATTCGCCTGAACTCATATGCGAATGGCAATCGTATACAGCATAGCCCATACTGAGGCTTATCTCATATAGCTGAGAATCTGATCTGTTGTACTTATCTAAACAACTATTAATCTTATAAACCATGGTTTCCAACTCTCTTCTATCCGCAATATCCAGTACAATACAGAATTCGTCTCCACCAAATCTGGCAATAAAATCATTGGTGCCCAAACAGCTTTTCAGCAGCTTGGCTGTAATCTCCAAGGCATTATCACCGGTATCATGCCCGTAGGTATCATTAATATATTTGAAGTTATTGATATCAATTAAAATAGCTGAAAAGCCTTTTTCCCCGGTTCTTGAACAGACCTTAGTCTTTAAATATGTATCCAGCTTCTTTCTATTATTTATACCCGTCAGATGATCTGTATACATACCATTATTTTGTATATTTAAAAAAACTACTAATATGGAAATGACAACACTGTTAAGTATCAGTGAAATACCATAAAATATAATTTGTAAAAAAAGGCAGACAAAGGGAGGAATCCCAAAAAATATTAGCGCTAGAAAACTCTTTCTCTCTAATTTTTTTCGGTTTAACAATGCTAATATGAAGGCAGTAAGCTCTAATAAGAAAGTAATACAAGCAGGAATTACGAAAAATGGACCTCTATGGTAGATATTATTAGAATCAATATAATAATACAAACCATAAAATTGTGATATAAATAGAATTGCTATATTAACTATATTTACAGTATATAACGGGTAAAGTAACCATTTTATTTTTCTTCCGTCACTATATACCTGTAAGTAAACATATATTACCCAAAGTGAAGGTAGCATCGGGTTCAAAAGAAATATCATGAAATTTCCAAAGGCATTTATCACAGGGTAAATTGTATCCGTCCTGCCGTCAAATCTGCTTAATATATCTATAATCAGCATTACAATCGTTAAATACAGTATGCTCATAAAAACTTTATCCTGTAACGACTCCTTATCAAAGGATCGGTAAGCATGAAAGCCGATAATCATAATTATCATAATGGAATATAGATCTAAAATCACATTATTTATCAGAATCACCTAAATTCACCCCATTCTTTTTTCTTTCGTGTTATTCTTACAAATCTTCTTTCTTTTATCTACCTTATTTCTTTCTTTTATCTATCTTATTTCTTTCTTTTATCTACCTTACTTCTTTCTTTTTTCTTCGTGAGTACATAAAAAAACGAGCTGCGCACCTGCGGTTTTTAACCATTAGTGCAACAGCTCTTTTTAATCATATTTATTACCAGATATTCAGATTCAAAACAACAGAGAGTACCATAAAAGCAGCTGCTAAATACTTTGTTATTCTTTCTAAATTGCCTTCCATTGAACGGCCTTTATTCTTTGCCCAATATGTGTCGCTGGAACCAGTTAATGCTCCTGATAATCCAGCAGTTTTACCTTCCTGTCTTAACACTATAATAACTAGTGCTATACATACTAACACATAGATAATCTGCACTATAACCTTTAAGGTTGCCATCTTGTCTACACCTCCTACAAAACTAAACATAATTCTATCATAGAAAAGAAATTATTTCAACTTATTTTTTAATCAGCAGAGATTTACCCGTCATTTCAGCCGGTTTTTCCATTCCCATCATATCAATCATAGTCGGAATAATGTCTGCTAAACATCCACCCTCTGCTAAAGTATAGTTCGTATCGTAGTTTACTAAGATAAAAGGTACTGGGTTTGTTGTATGTGCGGTAAATGGCTCATGAGTCACATAATCCACTAACTGCTCTGCATTTCCATGATCTGCACAGATAAACATCTGACCATCAACAGATAATAAAGCCTCCACTGCCATACCCACACATTGATCGACAGCTTCAATTGCCTTAATTGCAGCATCTTCGATACCTGTATGACCCACCATATCAGGATTTGCAAAGTTTACAACTATAACATCATATTTTTCAGATTTAATCGCATTAACCAGATTATCAGCAACTTCAAAAGCACTCATTTCCGGCTGCAGATCATAAGTAGCAACCTTAGGTGATTTTACGAGAATACGATCTTCACCTTCATTTGGAACCTCAACACCTGCATTAAAGAAGAAGGTAACGTGTGCATACTTCTCAGTCTCTGCAAGACGAAGCTGTGTTTTTTTATTCGCTGCAAGAAATTCTCCAAAGGTATTATTCAAAGAAATTTTATGAAATGCTGCAATTTTATTAGAAATAGTCACATCATACTCCGTGAAGCAGACATAGGTTAAATCAATTCTCTTTGCGCGTTCAAAACCGCTAAATTCATCATCACAGAATACTCTGGTGATTTCTCTTGCTCTATCAGGTCTGAAATTAAAGAATATAATGGAATCTTTCTCCTTAATTGTCGCAACAGGTTTACCATTCTCAAGGATTACTGTTGGTAAAACAAACTCATCATATTTCTGTGCATCATAGGAATTCTGTACTGCTGTAGTAGCACTTTCAGCAATCTCACCTTCTCCAAGAGCCATAGCCTTGTAAGCCTTCTCAACACGATCCCAGCGATTATCACGATCCATTACGTAATAACGTCCCATCACAGTTGCTACTTTACCAACACCGACAGTCTTCATCTGATCCTGAAGCTGTTCTACAAAGCCTTTACCGGAAGCAGGAGGAGTATCTCTACCATCTAAGAATGCATGAACATACACATTCTTTATTTCTTCTCTCTTCGCAAGCTCTAATAATGCGTAAAGATGAGTGATATGGCTGTGAACACCACCATCGGAAAGCAGACCATATAAATGCAGATCAGAATCATTCTTCTTGCAATTTTCAATAGCCTCTAATAATGCTTCATTTTTATAAAAGGTTCCATCCTGGATTTCTTTTGTTATTCTTGTAAGTTCCTGATATACGATTCTACCAGCACCCATATTAATATGTCCAACTTCCGAATTGCCCATCTGGCCATCCGGTAAGCCTACTGCCATTCCGCTTGCATATCCCTTAACAAATGGATACTCTTTCATTATTCGGTCAATATTTGGTTTCTTTGCTTCAGCAATTGCATTTGCTTCAACTCTTTCATTTAAGCCAAAACCATCTAATATCATCAATACTGTGGGTTTTTTACTCATGCTATTCCTCCATTCAGCCGCAGTATGGCGGCAAACACTTGTTACAATCGCTGTGGAATATGTACTCCACGAAGCCTCAGACAGAGGTATGAGCCCTGTCCAAAGTGATATTTCAATTATAAAATCTAATGTAGAACATATATTAATTATTTATAATTTACGATCTTACCAAAGTCAGCCTTTAAGCTTGCACCGCCAACTAAACCGCCATCGATATCTGCCTGTGAGAATAATTCAGCTGCACTAGCTGCTGTTACGCTGCCGCCGTACTGAATACGGATTGCTGCTGCAGTAGCTTCATCATAGATCTCAGCGATGCATTCACGGATTGCCTTGCAAACCTCTTCAGCCTGCTCTGTTGTAGCAACCTTACCTGTTCCAATAGCCCAGATTGGTTCATATGCAATAACTGCTGTCTTTGCCTGATCTGCTGTTACACTTAAGAAAGCAATCTTAATCTGCTGACGAATCCAGTCAATGGTGATGCCCTGTTCTCTCTGAGTTAAGGATTCACCACAGCAAATAATTGGTGTAATACCATGCTCAAATGCCTTTAACACCTTTTTATTCACAGTTACATCAGACTCTGCGAAATATTCTCTTCTCTCGGAATGTCCGATAATAACATATTTAATACCAATGCTGGTTAACATGTTAGGAGCGATCTCACCGGTAAATGCACCGCTCTCCTCAAAATACATGTTCTGTGCACCGATTTCTATATTTGTACCCTTTGCAGCTTCTAAAGCTGTTGTCAGGCTGATTGCTGGTACGCAAAATATTACATCTGCATCCTCTGTTACTACTAAAGGCTTTAATTCATTGATTAAGGCAACTGTCTCCGCCGGAGTTTTATTCATTTTCCAGTTACCTGCAATTATCTTCTTACGCATGATAGTCCTCCTATATTTTTATACTTGATTGTAGCAAGCTTTTCTTAAAAAATCAACTGAATCTCTTAAGATAAGCTTGCCACCTCTATTATTCCTATTTATCGTTTGCTGCTGCAACACCAGGAAGCTCTTTACCCTCAAGGAACTCTAAGGAAGCACCGCCGCCTGTTGAGATGTGGGTCATCTTATCACCAAAGCCAAGGATATTAACAGCTGCTGCGGAATCTCCACCACCGATAATAGTTGTTGCATCAATTTCAGATAATGCCTTAGCAATTGCGATAGTACCATTTGCAAAGTTGGACATTTCGAATACACCCATAGGTCCATTCCAAACTACAGTCTTTGCATCTTTGATTGCATCTGCATAAAGCTTGCTGGTTTCTTCACCGATATCAAGTCCTAAATATCCCTCTTCGATATCCTGACCAACAGTCTTAAAAGGTGCATCGTTGCTAAATTCTGCTGCAACTACGTTGTCAACAGGAATTAACATCTTAACGTTCTTTTCAGCTGCTTTATCAAGCATTTTCTTAGCATATTCAAGGTAATCTGGCTCTAATAAGGATTTACCTGTCTCTTTACCCATAGCTTTTAAGAAGGTATATGCCATACCACCGCCGATGATTAAGGTATCAACTTTATCTAAAAGATTCTCGATTACAGAAATCTTGCTGGAAACCTTGGAACCGCCAAGAATTGCAACGAAAGGTCTCTTTGGATTATTTACTGCATTACCAAGGAATTCAATTTCCTTCTGCATTAAGTAACCTACAACCGCTGTATCAACAAACTGTGTAACACCAACATTGGAGCAGTGTGCTCTATGAGCGGTACCGAAAGCATCATTTACGAATACATCACAAAGAGAAGCTAATTCTTTGCTGAAAGCTTCGCCATTCTTTGTCTCTTCTACTCTATAACGAGTGTTCTCAAGAAGAATAACATCGCCATCCTGCATAGCAGCAACAGCAGCCTTTGCATTCTCGCCTACTACAGTATCATCCTTCGCAAATTTCACTTCTTGTCCTAATAATTCAGTTAATCTTGCAGCTACTGGAGCTAAAGATAATTCTGGCTTTGGCTCACCCTTTGGTTTGCCTAAATGGGAGCAAAGGATAATCTTTCCGCCGTCGCTGATTAATTTTTTGATGGTAGGAAGTGCTGCTACTAAACGATTCTCATCTGTAATCCTTCCTTCCTGCAAAGGAACATTGAAATCGCATCTAACTAATACTCTTTTACCTTTTACGTTGATATCATCAACTGACTTTTTATTTAACATATGCTTATTCTCCTTTTCGATACAAAATGAATCAGCGAACCGATTCATTTGTCATGAATAAAAGGGCCCGGTCCTGAAAGACCGGACCCATGATGGATCAATAAAACACTAATACCAGATATTTATTATGCTAATTCAGCAAAATATTTGATAGTTCTAACCATCTGGCTTGTGTAAGAATTCTCGTTATCATACCAGGAAACAACCTTAACTAAAGTCTTGTCTCCAAGATCAGTAACCTTAGTCTGAGTAGCATCAAATAAAGAACCTTCTGTGATACCAACGATATCGGAAGATACTAATTCTTCTTCAGTGTAACCGAAGGATGCGCTGGAAGCTGCCTTCATTGCTGCGTTGATGTCAGCCTTTGTAACTTTACCGCTAACAACAGCAACTAATTCAGTAAGGGAACCTGTAGGAACAGGAACTCTCTGAGCAGCGCCATCTAATTTACCAGCTAATTCAGGAATAACAAGACCGATCGCTTTAGCTGCACCTGTGGAGTTAGGAACGATGTTAGCTGCAGCTGCACGAGCTCTTCTTAAATCACCCTTTGGATGAGGACCGTCTAATGTCATCTGATCACCTGTATAAGCGTGGATTGTTGTCATGAAGCCTTTTTCAACTGGAGCTAATTTATTTAAGGTATCTGCCATAGGAGCTAAGCAGTTTGTAGTACAGGAAGCTGCAGAAATGATTGTATCAGAAGCTTTTAATGTATTCTCGTTAACGCTGAATACAACTGTAGGAAGATCATCACCAGCTGGAGCGGAGATAACTACCTTCTTAGCACCTGCATCGATATGTGACTGAGCCTTAGCTTTGGATGTGAAGAAGCCTGTACACTCAAGAACTACGTCAACGTTTAACTCACCCCAAGGTAAATCAGCTGGGTTCTTCTGAGCGTAAATCTGGATCTCTTTACCATCAACAACGATTGAGCTTTCTTTTGCTTCAACTGTGTGACCAAGGTATCTACCTTGTGCTGTGTCATATTTTAATAAATGAGCTAACATTTTTGCGTCTGTTAAGTCGTTGATAGCTACCACTTCGTAACCTTCTGCGCCGAACATCTGTCTGAATGCAAGACGGCCGATACGTCCAAAACCATTAATTGCTACTTTTACTGCCATGATTAATTCCTCCTAAATGTTTAAATTTATTATTTACTACCTAATTGATAGCAAATTATTTACTGTCAAAAGACAGTAATTAATCATATTGTGCCAGGTTACATTGACAAAAAAATCTCAATGCAGCTTTATTTTACCTAATTATGAATAAAATATCAAGGTTTTCTTTTTCCAATTCAGCAATATGATGAAATTGATGATTATTTAATTCAAAAGTATTTGTTTTTTGTGCATTTTATAAATTACTGTATGAGTGGAGCTCCTTTATTTTGGTAATTCCATAACACATCCCAACAGGATTTAAAATTTCCAATACATCTATTATGCTCATAGTTAGCAATGTTATTACTGAAAAACCTTTTAAGACTCAGATAATAACACCTCTTCTACCATATAATCCATGAAAATCAGCTTTCTAATAAATATCATAAAACAGGGAATCAAAACGTTCAGCAGCCATGGACTGTGTGTTCTAATTCCCTGTTCCTATTTCTCTTATTTATCTGAACTTTTGATTCACTCGTCAAAACTTTAACATCTAAGCCCTTAACTTATATTCCAAACGAATCTTATCTGCAATTAGTGCTACAAATTCTGAGTTAGTAGGCTTCCCCTTACCATTACTAACGGTATAACCGAATAATTCATCAATTGTATCCATTTTACCTCTGCTCCACGCAACCTCAATTGCATGACGAATCGCTCTTTCCACTCTGCTTGGTGTTGTTTTATGACGCTTTGCGATGGAAGGGTAAAGGAGCTTGGTAATCGAGTTTAACATTTCCGCATCATTCACGGACATCATGATTGCATCACGTAAGTACTGGTAACCTTTAATATGTGCCGGAACGCCTATTTCATGGATGATATTCGTAACATCCGATTCCAAATTTCTTTCCATATAAGTACTCTTATTCTCATAAGCGCTAACTCTATGATTATCAATTAATTTAGTATGGCTATCACCTTTTATTTGTTTGATTCTGGATAAAATCATATTATTATCAAAAGGCTTCATAATATAATAATTAGCTCCAAGCTCAAACGCATTCTCTGTAATTCCCTCTTGTCCAATGGCTGTGATTACAATAAAAGAAGGATTCTTTTTAATCTCAGCGTCTTTTCTGATCTTTTCCATAACGCCAAGACCATCTAGTTTAGGCATAATCAAATCTAACAGCACCACATCCGGCTTTTTCTCTTTGATCATATCCAGTGCATCAATTCCGTTTTCTGATTTTCCTACTACTTCAATATCTGCATCCTCTTTGAGGATATCCTCCAGCAGATTTACCATTCTCTCATTGTCATCAACAATAGCTACATTAATTTTACTCATTTACTTTCCAACCTCCATACGATTTTTTTATTCTCTCCTTGATGTGTTTCCCGTGTTTCCAAAACAGTATGCATCCCCTTATTATGCACCCCTGGTCGGAACCTCAGTGTTCCATGTTTTCTCAAAATGGTATATTTCATTGATGTCTTTAAGGTTGTCTGTATTTCGCTTCTCTTTTCGTGAATCTTAGCGTAGCTTTTTTGGTTTCATGTTGTTCATGAATCTATTATACAACTTGACTAATTATGAGTCAATATTTATCAATTTGGCAAAATAACTAAATTATCGATATTTTTTTATGACAATCCTTATTGATTTTTTACACAAAGAGCCACCATCCAACATGAATCCTTATAATTTTACATAAAAATCTTATCATTCTGCATTTATTTGAACTCAACATCATCTGTAAATTTTTACCACATAGGAATTATATCTATAAATACCCCTTTTATCAAACGTTTCTTGTCGCACCATTCGACAGCGATACAAGGCTACAATTCAAGGAAAATGCGATAACCACAAGATTTTGTGTGATTGTAAAAATTATACAGTTTATTTGCTGTTGTATTCTAAAGAACCCCTTTTTACTTTGCAGATTTTTGTCGATTTTTTATTCTAACAAAAGAATTCCTTATTCTAAATTATTTACCATGTTTTCAATGAAAGTACCGTAACCTTTCGTTGAATCCTGTATAAATACATGCGTAACAGCACCTATTATCTTGTTATTTTGAATAATCGGGCTTCCACTCATGCCTTGCACGATTCCGCCTGTCTGATTAAGTAATCTTTCATCAGTAATTCTCAAAACAATACCTTTACTGTGATTGGTATTACTGATATCAATGTTCTCAATCTCAATTTCATAATCTTCAACTGTATCTCCTACTGTACATCGAACGGTTGCCTTTCCCTTTTTCACCTCTTGCTTTAGACCGATTTCCAAAGGCGCGACACTAGCATTCTCATCATAATCTCCATTTACTGAGCCAAAAATACCCTGAAAGGTGTTATCAGTAATCTTACCGATTCGATAACGATCGCTTTGCCTGATCATACCGATTAGTTCTCCCGGCTCGCCTTCTTTTCCCTTGATAATAGACATTATTTCAGCCATGTAAATAGAACCTTCTTTCACATCCATTAATAATCCGGTATCAATATCTGTAATACCATGACCTAGTGCTCCAAATTGTCCATCGCCGGAGATAAAGGTCAGGGTTCCAATACCCTGCGTATTATCTCGGATCCATGCTCCGATTTTATATTCTCCGCTTGATGTTTTAACCGGTGTCACACTTACTGTGATCTCCTCATCATTTCTTCTTACAACTAGAGTAATATCTTTTCCCTCACATTTTTGTATTTCATCGATCATTTCACTTTTCTTGGTTAAATTAATTCCATTGATGGAGAGTATATAATCACCTGATTTTAGCTTATTGCTAATGGGTTCATAATTTAATCCGTCATCTCCTGTAATTCGTCCGCTTCCTAATACTAAGATACCGTCTGTTTCTACATAAATACCGATTGGTGTACCGCAAGGGATTAATTCCTTTGTATCAATTACATCTAAGGATATGTTTTTAAAATTAAATAATCCGAATAATTTCAAACTAATCTTATATTGTCCAGTTGTTGAAGATTCTAAGGTAAAGGGCTCTGTTAAATCAATATTAATCTGATTTGACGGCACCTCAAGTTTATTGACACTGATAACACCTATGTTATCCGTCTCAATCATCCCTTCCATCGGCATATTAAAATCAAAACTTTCCTCTTTATCTACTAATAAAAATAAAATCCCATAGAACAAACAAAGGATACACAAATACGATTGTATATCCACAATAGTATTGTATATCCTTGCAGTTAGTATGCGCTATTTTTGAATTTTTAAAGCTTATATTTTTTTGAATTATATGCCAATTCTTTCATTTCTTTTGCATTATCCTTTACACGTTCAGTTATCTCTGCACCTCCTAGGATTCTGGAGAGCTCATCAATCATCTCATTCTCCTTTAGCTCTCGAATCATTGTTTGGGTTGATTTGCCGTCCGTCTGCTTTTCTATCACATAATGAGAATCAGCCATAGCTGCTATTTGAGCCAAATGGGTTATACAAATAATCTGATGGTTATTAGAAATGCTCGATAATTGCTCCGATACCTTTTGCGCGGTTCTTCCGCTGATTCCAACATCTATCTCATCAAAGATCAGTGTCTCAATCTCATCCTTATCTGCTAATACTGATTTTATTCCCAGCATAATTCGAGACAGCTCTCCGCCGGAAGCTACCTTCGATAATGGTTTCATTCCCTCTCCCGGATTGGTTGATATAATGAATTCGGCTTCATCAAAGCCATTAGCAGTATAGTTCTTCATCTGATCAAAGGTCATCTCAAATTGTACATCCAGGAAATTCAAAGCTACAAGTGCTTCTTTAATCTTTAAAGTGAGCTCCTTTGCTTTCTTTTTACGAATGTCTGATAGACGCCCTGATAGTGAAACTAACCGCACCTCTGCATCTGATAACTTTTTCTCGAGCTTTTCCATATATAAATCATAATCGCGATATTTCGCAAGTTTTTCTTCGCATTCATTACAGTGGAGAATTATCTGTGCTATTGAGTTACCATATTTTGATTTAAAATGATTAATCATGTCCAGTCGCTTCGTTACTTCTTCCAGCTCCTCTTCAGGATTTTCCGTATCTGATATATACTGTGACATATCTCGATTAAAATCATTCATTAGTCCATCAATTTCTGAGAGTTGATTTAATAATCCACTTATATTATTATCCACTTCTGATAACTTCAGTAGCTGGCGGAGCGCTCTTCCAATGGCATCACCTGCGGCTGACGGATCATAGCCGGTATAACGATAAGCGTTCTGTAATCCCTCTGAAATCGTATTTGCATTGGATAATTTCTTATATTTAACTGATAGCTCGTCATCTTCCTCTGGTTTTAATGCTGCATTCTTAATTTCATTTACTTCATATTCTAAAAAGGATATTTCTCGTAACCTTTTATCTTCATCGATTCCAGCCTGTTCAAATTCCTGCTTTAACTTACTATATTCTTTATAGCTTTGTTCTAAATCTGCTTTCAAATCACCAATTTCACCCTTGGCAAAACGGTCTACGATTTCTAAATGCTTTGACTTATTAAGAAGGGACTGATGCTCATGTTGTCCGTGTATGTCAATTAATAATCCCGCCACTACCGATAATGCAGAAGCTGTTACATTCTCTCCATTAATTTTGCAAACACTTCTCCCTGACATAATCTTTCTCGATATGATGATCTGGTCTCCTTCAATGGGAATATCCAGTTCTCTCATTGCTTTAAAAACTGCTTCTGTTTTTGTTTCAAACACCAGCTCGACTAAGGCATAATCCGCACCGCTGCGAACGATATCCTTATTCATCTTAGCTCCCAGTGCAGCATTGACGGAACCTATGATGATTGATTTACCGGCACCGGTTTCACCGGTCATGATATTTAGGTGATTCTTAAAGTATACTTCTACTTCATTAATTATGGCAAAATTTTTAACATGCAGGCTGACTAACAACGATTATCCCTCATTTCTGTGAAGTAATTCAGATCCTTTTGTAATGCGGCTATATATTACTTTCTTTCTCAATAAGAAACATATGTTCTGCACTTATTGTAGCATATGAAAATGTGATTATCAATGAAAACTTACAATCCTTGTCATTCCTGACAAAAATCTTAATACTTTCTTGTGATTTTGTCTAATGTCAGCAACGATAATATATAAAAAATGCGGTTGGATTCTATTACTAAAATCCAACCGCATTTTTTATTTAACACCAAGGAGAAACTCTTATAAACTTTTTGTACTGACCTTCATTCCCTGCCTGCCATTTTCAAGCAACCGATAAGTCATTATTCCTTTATTTCATCTTTAAGAAATGGCTGTAACCTTCAGCCTACAGGTCAGTTTTCGGCCATTCACTATTGCTGTAATTGTAGCATTACCTACTGCTCTTGTGCTAATATAACCATTTGTTACAACAGCTACCTGTGGCTTATCAATACTCCACTTTACTGTGTTGGTTGCTCCCTCTACTTCAAGGGGATAAGGATAAGTCGTATATTGTTCTAAAGTCAGGGATGTCATGTTAAGACCTATTACTGTGACTTCAACGGTGGCTGTCTTACCGGAATCTGTCATTACTGTAATATAGGCTTTTCCAGTTGAACGTGCCGTTATTCTGCCCGAGGTCTTATTCACTGTTGCTACTCCTGGGTTGTCGGTACTCCAGGTGACTTTGTCTGTGGAGGTGGTGGGGTTTAAAACAATTTGTACTATCTTCTCTTCACCCGCCACCATTGTTAAGGATTTGTCCTGCAAGGTAATACTTGTAGCCGGAACTCGTTCGTATACAGCTACGGCACATATTACTTTCTTACCGCTATTATCCTGTGCTTCTGCTGTAATAGTTGCGGTTCCTGCTTTTAATGCTGTAATCACACCTTTGTCGTCAACTATAGCAACACTGGTGTCACTGGAAGACCAAGTGGCTGTTTTAAAGGTTGCATTAGCAGGTCTAATTGTAACCTTTAGCTTCTCGGTATCGCCAACAAACATGGATACATAATTATCACTTATGGTGATACTCTCTACCGCATTTACTACACGAACCTCACAGGAGGCCTCTACATCACTGCCATCCAAGGCTGTTGCAGTAATGGTAGCATAACCGGTCTTAATACCTGTCACTTTACCCTTTTGATTTACTGTTGCAACATCTTCATTGCTGGAGGTCCAGATTACATTTTGATTCGTAGCTGTCTCGGTAGGTACAGGTAATGATAACTACGCCACCTTGTAAACCAGCTACTTCACCGTTCTTTGATACTGTTGCAATTTTGTCGTTAGAGCTTTTCCAGGTTACATTCAGATTCGTAGCTGAACTAGGTGATACGGATGCTTCAAGTGTAAACTTGGAACCAACATATATGGTTTTTTCCGAGAAATTCAGGATAAGACCAGTCGTCGGCTGCGTTACTGTAACCTTACAATATGCTACTCCTCCTGCCTCTGTTCTGGCCATAATGATTGCCGAACCGGCACCTTTACCAATTACCTTACCGGTATCGTCAACGGTTGCGATCTTGGTATCACTGGACTCCCATACTAAACTGGTATCCGTACTGTTATTTGGTGTAAATGTTGTTTTGATGCTATAGGATTCACCGACTTTTAGGTTCAAAGTTGCAACATCAAATTTTACAGCACTGGCAACCTGCCTCACGGTAATTGTGCAATATACGGAATATCCGCCATCAATTGTCTTGAGGATAATGACTGTAGTACCCACACCCTTTGCAGTTACAAGCCCTGTACCGTCAACGGTAGCCACTGAGGTATTGGTGGAGGTCCAGGTTACTGTATTGATGCTTGCTGTGGTTGGTAATACCGTATAGGTAAGCCTTGCCGACTGACCAACATACATTGTTTTTGTTGTTTCGTCCAGTGCTACGGATGCCACCGGAACCTGGATGTTGATATTACATACTGCTTTTGCCGCCGGATTATCGATAGACTCTGCAATAATTGTCACATTTCCGTAGGACTTAAAGGTAACCAAGCCATTCTGATCAACTGTCGCAATACTCGTATTTGCTGATGTCCATTTTACAGACTTGTCCGTCGCAGTTGTAGGGTAAACATTAGCGCGAAGCTGAAGATTTTTAGTGGCAAGACTAACCGTCGCTTTATCTTCAGATAATACGATACTTTCTACCTTCTGATGAACCGTAATATGACAGAATCCAACCACAACATTGTCCTGATTAATTGCAGTTATGACTGCCGTTCCACCGGCTAAAGCCTTAACCGTTGCGTACATATCGCCGGATTTCGTTATTTCAACCACATTATCATTAGAAGATCTCCATTCCAGCGGAAGTTCCATGTCCGGAGTTAGAATGGCCTCTATTGTCAAATTATCATCTATTTTTAGTACCTTAGAAGACGGATCTAGTGTTATCTTCGTAATAGATTTTTTTACTGTGATGGTACAAGTAGCTTTTTTAACTACACCGTTCACTGTTTGTGTTGCTGTTATTACCACATTACCGTTAGCTTTGGCAGTAACCAGACCATTCGCATCTACTGTTGCAGTATTGATATTACTGCTGCTCCACGTAATCCCCGAATCATCGGTTGTCGTAGCAAGCAGCTTAAGCGTTCTATTCTCATACATGGTAGCCGATGTCATATTTAAAGAAATTCCATCTATCACCGTAACATGGAGTGTAATTTTGCCGTCATTATTACCACTGACAGAATTCGAACTATCACTGAATAGATTGGTACTAGGATCATACCTCAGTGTAATATCAATCGTGCCCTTCTTCAGAGCCTCCATAACATAGTTTGAAGGTGTTATATATGCAATATCCCTCTCATTTGCCGCATATTCTATCTTAAATGCCCCAACCGCAGGAATATTAGAATTTTTCAAGATATCGTAGGTATCTTTAACATTCATTACAATATTGGTGTCATTCAGGTTGATTGGAACAATTAATTTCATATATGCGTATGGAATTCTGGATTTTTCATTATAAGTATCGCTTACAAATGCATAGACCTCATAGGTTCCCGCCTTGACATTCAAAAAAGTCACATTTCCACCGGTGTCAGAGACATGATACTCCATCTTACTGGAAACACCCTCTTTAATGATCGTGCTTGGGTTTTTACTGCAGTCCTTTACCACCCATGTCAGATTTGTTGCCAGTTTGGCATCTGACTTTAGCGTAAAATATGGGGGCACATCCCTAACGATTCCAGCAGCCGCGCCATTATCATTAACTGATGTCTTACTAATTGGATTCCCTGAATAATCGGTAAATTCCAGTGTAAACTTCGGCGCAACTACAACAGTTAAAGTATCCGTTAAAATCTTATCATTTGAGGCTGTTGTACTTTGAACCGTGATTACCGCAGTACCGGAACTTTTCGGTGTGACCTTTCCATCAGCATCTACATCAACCACATCGGTATTACTGTTTTCGAACTTGACTGATGCCAGAGAAATTGCTGATCCGGTGACTGTTCCTCCACTGCTATCCTTACCATCAACATACTTAATCAAAAGTTGCTTACTTGCCTGGGTTGTGCTATTAAAAACCATAACACCAGTTTTTGTATTCATAGTGTCAGTGACAACATCTCCATTTGCCAACATATCATTAATATTGAACTCAAGATCCACTTTAATGACAAAGCTGAGTATAGTAACAAAACTTCCATCTGTAATTATCGCCTTAATGGTTGAATATCCCGGTCCTTTACGCACAATACGTATTGTAGAGCCAATATCCAGGTTATCTATTGATCCACTGGAAGCTTCAAGTACCGCGACACTGGGTACTGTGCTTTCCCATTTAACTTTTACCGAACTGTTAACCGGCTCACCTGACTTTGTCTTTAAAAATAAGCTGGAGTTAAGTCTAGTTATTTCCGCTTCGCTATCCGGTTGATATGTTTTGCCCTCTAAATCAAAGACATATGACACCGGTGTCGTACTTGACGCCTTCACCGTAGTTTCATCATAATGAAATATAAGAAAGGCTAATAAAAAGCCAAAGAAAATTTTCAGTCCAACATCTCGTATTTTGTTCATGGTTAACCTCCCTAAAAACCTGTGATAAAAATTATATCGGCTGTATGTATGGATTAATTTAGTTACTTTTCCTTATTTTAATTAGGATATTTGGCACTTATGTGTCAATCCATGGCATATTTTAGTCGTGTTGTTAAATATACGTAAAAAAGCTATGTGATAATGGTATTTTATAGCACGGATACTATATTATACCAGTATTCATAGCTTTCTTATCAACTAACATTTTTTTTATTAAAGGTATCCCTTGGGATTATTGTATTGCCATCTCCAGGCATCCTTACACATCTCTTCAATTCCACGCTCTGCTCTCCAGCCAAGCTCATTCTCAGAAAGCGTAGAATCAGCATAACAGGTTGCGATATCTCCCGGGCGTCTAGGCTTTATCACATAAGGAATCTCTTTTCCACATGCCTTAGAAAAGGCCTTCAAAAGATCAAGCACACTATATCCGCAGCCGGTGCCAAGATTATAAGTACGGACTCCCGGATCAGCTTTCAACTTTTCAATAGCCTTCACATGACCAACTGCAAGGTCAACAACATGGATGTAATCACGAACTCCCGTACCATCGGGCGTATCATAATCATCTCCAAATACTCCAAGTGCCTCCAGTTTACCTGAAGCAACCTGTGTAATGTAGGGAGCCAGATTATTCGGTATTCCTTTTGGATCTTCTCCAATCAGCCCGCTGCTATGAGCACCAATAGGATTGAAATACCGGAGCAATATCACATTCCAAGCCGAATCGGCTACATGCAAGTCACGTAGTATCTCCTCAAGCATTAATTTGGTTCTGCCATATGGATTGGTTACCGACAGCGGGAAATCTTCACGGATTGGTACTGTAGCTGGATTTCCATAAACCGTTGCAGAGGAACTGAACACAATATCCTTCACACCAAAGCTTCTCATTACATCACAGAGAATCAATGTCCCAGTTACATTATTATGATAATATTCAAGAGGCTTTGCTACAGATTCTCCGACCGCCTTTAATCCTGCGAAGTGTATTACTGCATCAACCTTTTCCTTTTGAAATACCTGAGTCAGTGCTTCCTTATCTAATAAATCCACCTGATAAAAGGTAAGTTCTTTTCCGGTTATTTGCTTAACCCTTCTTAGGGATTCTTCGCTTGAGTTACATAAATTATCAACCACCACCACATCATAGCCTGAATTCAAAAGCTCCACGCAGGTATGGCTTCCTATATATCCGGCTCCGCCAGTAACAAGTATCGTCACTATAGTTTCCTCCAATCATTAATCTGTTAGTTGTATTATACATGATATCTATTAATTTACAATAGTGGAATACTTTGCAAAGAGTTGTTCCATTCTTACCTTCTTCTTTGAAGCTCCGCTGTATTAGTACTCTCTTCTGAAGTACTACTGTTTTATCCCCTCTTCTGAAGTACTGATGCCTTAGTAAAAGGTGAGGGTCTGATTTACACTGCAGAGCCCTCACTTTTCCAAGCGCAAAGCTTAGGTTTGACTGAAATATTGCTGAATTATTTTCTCAGAGGTTCGTGTGGCAAGTGCCTGAGTAGTAAGTGTAGGATTGGGTCCGCCGATTCCGTTAAACAAAACACTGTTATCCGCAATAAATAATCTCTTAACCTGATAAGCCTCACAATTAGTATCGGTCACATATCCGATACGCATCGTACTCATTACATGGATAAAGATATCCTGTGACCAGTTCGACCGGACAATTGTCTTGGCTCCGGCCGCTCTAAAAATATCCGATGCAATTACCGCCAGCTGCTCTCGCTTTTCATAATCCCTGGCACTGGGCTGATAGCGAATCACCGGTAAAAAACCATTCTCATCCCTGCGCACCGGATCTAAGGTAATCTCATTTCCTTGATCCACATCATCATCGGTAAAGAGATATACACTTAAGGTTCTTGTATATTCTCTCATAAATTCTTTCAGCTGCTCTCCCACAATAACACCTTCATAATCCCAAGGAACTTGAGCATTTGCTGGATTTAAAAAGCTATAGCCTTTGTTACTGCTCGTTGCATATAAAGTAGAAGAATATAATCCTGGGCTGTAGCCTACTGTAATCAATACCCCTATACCGGGATATTCAAACCTCGCCGCAGAATTCTGTCCCACAAAAGGCTTGATATCCGATACTCCTATCGCATCCATTATGGCTTCCTCATTGAATATTGCAGTGACACTGTCAAACCAATGATTCGTTAATCCCTTACCTACCCAAGGATTCTCCGGCAGCTGCGAATTCAACCAAAGTCGAGGTGTTTCTACACCTCCGCCTGACATGACGATAACCAGCGCACGAAATTCGTTTATTTCTCCTGTCCAGGTATCTCTCGTTATTACACCTACAGCATGTATCCCCTCTGTGGCACTCTCCTCGGTCAATATCTTTGTAACAAAGGTATTCGGTCTTATCTCAACATTACCTGTACTTAAGGCTCTAGGTATATAGCTTACCAAGGTTGATCTCTTAGCAACTCCTTCCACAGTCGGTCCGATATGG
Organism: Herbinix sp.; assembly: GCA_029239235.1. Lineage (GTDB taxonomy): Bacteria > Bacillota > Clostridia > Lachnospirales > Lachnospiraceae > Mobilitalea. The sequence goes on along the minus strand of JAQZBD010000088.1, from coordinate 6,384 downwards.
CATCCATTCACACAGTGACCTCTAAGTGTACAGCCTACAGATCGGTTATTCTGTATATCAAAGGATGGATTATCTATAGCTGGATTTGGGTTAAGGATTGCATTTCGCTGTATTCGATAACCGGGGGTTGTAATTTCATCCCCAATCACTTGACTCCATCCAGCTTTCATAGCACCATAGTAGAATAATTCTTCCTTTGCAGTCACCGGAGCCTGGTTAACCGGCAATGTGGCTTCTACTTTTTCGTAATAGGGAATTAGTTCATTATATGAGATCGGCCATATGTTATCGATCGCTTGTGGATAGGCTCTTGGGGAATTTGCAAAATAGTGTAGTGTACTACCTCCTACCCCGGAATTTTGCCAGACCTGACCTCCAATTCTTTCCCAAGGCGGCAGCTCTCGGTTCGCGGGACCCCAACGCAGCTTTCCGGTAACACGATTATTCATATCATCTTCCAAATCCGTAAAGCTATTCTTTAGCAAATCAATGCTTAAGTCACCATAATTAGAACTGCTTGCAGCACCTTGGGAAGCATTGGGCTCGGGCCATTTCGTATTTCCATACCAGGGTCCGGCTTCCATTACAAGAACCTTAATCCCTTGTTCACCAAGCTCCTTTGCTACTACAGCCCCACCGCCGCCTGCACCTATAATAATTACATCGGCATCATATCCGTTGGTCATATACTTTCCCCCTTAACTCATAAACTTATACGCCTGAAAGCAGGTTATAATTTTCATTTCTTTCAGATTGCTTGTTCATTTCTTTCAGGTTATTTGTTCATTTATATGAAAGTATCACTCATTATATAACATTAACCATCTATCCCAATGTTAGAATCAGATAACGCAAAAAGGCTGCGGGAAGCAGCCTTTTTACGTCTTATATATCTTCTATCGATTGAATCAAATTTAAATACAAATCCAAGTGGTTCTATTGCATTAAGGAGTTGTCTTTCACTCCAAATCATATTCTGTATTTCGCGATTAGCTGCTCCAGTTCCTCTCCCTGCTGTTCCAGGTACTCACTGTACTCCAGCTTTTGTTCTTTTAAATTTAGTGCTAATTGATACAGGAATTCCGGTATATCCCGCTCCAACAAATCCCCACTTTCCTTTGCCATCTTCGCACCAGTCCCACTTACTAGACCACCTATTTGCAATGCGTAGGCATCTTCCATAATCTCGCCGACGCGTTTTTTCTTCCCTTGGAAGCCAATTTCACTGACTTGATGTCTTGCACAGGAATTAGTACATCCTGAAATAGAAATGGAGGGCAGAATATCTTCCGTAAATCCCTTTTCATCAAAATAGATCAGAACATTATCCAGTAAAGCCTGACTATTTTGAATGCCAATCTGGCAAATGGATGCTCCGATACAGCTGATACTGCAGCCAAGTCTTGTCGTCTTACGGATATCCTTTGTTAGCTCCAGGATTTCCTTTGCCTGTTTTGATGTCAAATTGCGAATGATTATTCCTTCTTCCATACTAAGGCGAATTTGCACTGCTTCAATATTCTCAATGTAATCAAGGATTTTACCTAAATCCTTCGCATACAGTAAACCTCCCTGGGGATGAATTATTGCACTATATAAATTGTTTTGCTTTTGAGTAATAGCACCCTCAATTTCGCCAGCCTGGTTCTCATCTGAGATTTCTAGCTTTGCGCCCTCATTGATTTCAAAGCTCAAATCCTGAGATTGCTTTACGCTGCTAAGGTGAGCTTTATAGCATTCCAGGAATGCCTCTTCTCCCATACGTCGAACGATATATCTGATTCGTGCCTTTGCCTTATTTTCATAATCTCCCTCTGCCTTAAACAGACTAAGCATCGCTTCCACGTGGTAAAGCACATCCTGGGGGCTGATCAGCTCATCAAAGGGTACCGAAATGGCTCCATTCGGTCCCATACTACCACCTAAGTAAACTTGAAAATACTCTTTGCCATCTTTATTCACTGCCAAAAATCCAAGATCAGCAATGGAAGCGTTGGCACTGTCCTGCCCATTATTTGAAAAAGCTACTTTGAATTTTCTTGGCAGATGATACGTATTAATACGGGAAACAAAATATTTATTTACAAATATGGCATAGGGGGTAACATCAAAGGCTTCCCCTGGCTCAATCCCAGATAATGGTGATAAAGCTACATTACGAGGGAAATTTCCTCCGGCTCCTCTGGTTATTATATTGTGATTCAGACTCTGCTCCATAATATCAATCATCTGATCCAGCTTCAGATGATGCAATTGTATCGCCTGACGGGTAGTAACATGAATATATTCCAGGGAATGCTTTTTTACCATATTATAAACAAATCTTAAGGTCGGATAATCTACCACTCCGGACAGAACTCGAAGGCGTATCATAAATTCTTCACCGCCGCGCTGAGCATATACACCCATCCCACCGGATGCTCCTTTAAATTCCGCATTTGTTATTTCTTTCGCAAGAAACTTCTGACCTTTTTCTTGAAAGCCCGGAATTTCTTTTCTTAATTCCTCTTTCAGACTGTTTATAATCGTGTCTAAATCCTTTTCCTGTAATTTACCCATGCTAAGTACTCCTTTTCCATCTCTATGTTCTCAATTTTTATAGTATGTTATCACTTCACTTTTAAATCTCTTAACAATGCTGCTCACAAACAATATCATACTTCTTCTCTATGATTTCTATGTTTTAGTTATAACAATACAATGCTGCTTTGTCAACCATTTTGTAACCTATTATAATATAAGTTATCAGATGCTGAACTTTACTTCTGATAAAAAAGGCGCTGTTTTTTCGCCGTGCACCTCGATTACAGGAAGATGATTTTACTCCCTGTAATATAAGTTATCAGAAGTTGCTGTTACTTCCTGTAATATAAAAAATGAGAAGTACCACTGATAAGCACTTCTCACTTGGATTACAAAAATCCTGTTCAGCTTGCTGCTAAATATGTATTTTACGCCTTGTATAAAACATTTATCAATCAGTAAGAACCTTGCCGCTTCCTATGATTACCGTTCATTTATGAAAAATATAACTGAGCAATTTTCTCTGCCGTTCTGGTAGCTAAGGCCTGGGTCGTAAGTGTAGGATTTGGTCCCCCAAGTCCATTAAACAGTACACTATTATCCGCAATAAACAAGCGCTTCACCTGCTGTGCTTCACAATTGGTGTCAGTTACATAACCCATCCGCATGGTGCTCATTATATGGATGAAAATTCCCGGTGGCCAGTTGGATCGTATGACTGTCTTTGCCCCTGCTGCCCGCAATATATCCGCTGCTATCACCGCCAGCTTATCCCTTTTTATAATATCCTGTTCGCTGGCTGTATAGTTGATTACCGGAATATAACCATTCTCATCCTTTAGCTCCGGGTGAAGGGTTACTCCATTTTCCTGACTTACGGTATCATCGGTAAATACAGTAAGACTTAAGGTTCTGGTGTAGTCCCTCATACTTTCCTTTAATTGCTCTCCTACAATCTCCCCCTCCACATCCCAGGGTGCCTGTAAATCTCTTTGATTAATGAAGCTGTAACCCTTGCTGCTGGAGGCATATATTAAGGAGGAAAATAAACCTGGAGTGATTCCCACTGTCATGACTATGCCAAGTCCAGGATAATCAAATCTTGCTGCTGCATTCTGACCCACAAAGGGTTTAATGCTTGATATTCCTAGGGTGTTCATCAGATCATTTTCATCAAAGATACCTGTAACACCATCAAACCAGTGAGTTACCATTCCTTTACCCACCCAAGGATTCTCTGGTAAACCAGAATTTAACCATAGGCGCGGAGTCTCAACACCGCCAGCAGACATAACGATCACCTGAGCCCTGAATTCATTCACTTCTCCTGTCCAGGTATCTCTTGCCTGTACCCCAACAGCATGTATTTCACCGGTACTGTTACCTTCTGTCAGAACCTTTATTACAAAAGTATTGGGTCTTACTTCTACATTACCTGTTCGTAAGGCACCGGGTATATAGCTAGCCATTGTTGACCTTTTTGCCACCGCTTCAACCGCAGGACCGGTATTGCAGCCATTGATGCAATGACCTCGAAGAGTGCAGCCGACAGAGCGATTATTTTGCAGGTCGAAGTCTGGATCCATCAAAAGCGGATTCGGCCGAAGAATTGCATTGGGTTGAGGACGATAGCCCGGATTATTTATCTCTTTCCCCTCCAGATACTGCCATCCCACCTTTTTTGCACCATAATAAAATAGTTCTTCCTTATCCGTTGTAGGCGCAGGATATACCGGTAAAGTCATTTCTACCTTTTCATAATATGGAACCAGCTCCTGATACGAGATTGGCCACACATTATATACCTGAGAGGGATATGCCCGGGGACAATTACCAAAGTAATGAAGTGTACTTCCTCCAACCCCGGAGTTTTGCCACGCCAGTCCACCCATCCTAGGCCAGGGTCCTCGTTCACGATTTGCCGGCCCCCAGCGAAGCTTACCGGTGATCAAATTATTCATATCATCTTCCAGATCTGTAAAGCTATGCTTTAATAAATCAATGCTTAAATCATTATAACTGGAGCTGCTTACCCCACCTTTTGAAGCATTTGGCTCCGGCCAATTACTATTACCATACCAAGGACCTGCTTCTAATACCAGTACCTTGATGCCTTTCTCACCGAGCTCTTTGGCAACAACGGCTCCACCGCCGCCTGCACCTATTACAATTACATCTGCATCATACTGCCTATTCATATATTACTCCCTCTGTTGGCCCTTAAAACTCATATTGCCTCAATGCACGATATCCTAAGGATGGCCCGGGATATCCAATTTGACTCCAGCTAATAGGTGCATATTCTAATACCCTGTCATTGGGCTGTGCCAGACGTGTTGATCCATATCCTGACCACTCAGAATAGTACCCCATCATCGTAGAACTTACTAAGGAATTTATCGATGAAATTATCATGGCCGGATTGTCTTTAAAGGGGGCAGGCATCGAATCAATTGCTGCCAGAGAGGTCAGAAACTCTGTTCCTCCAAATATACCTGCACCGCTGTAAACGTAGTTAAGCATTTCTGCTGTGACCTTTGCAAGCGGAACATCCTGACTATCCAAGTTAATAATTAAATATTCATCTATCTGTGAATCCAAGGCACCGTAATATTGTATAATGCCATATAGGTATGCCAGCTCCGGCGATCTAGGAATAATATCATTCACCAAATATTGAAATGGTAGTCGTTCATCCTCTGTTATAACATAATCCTGTACTGATTCACTATGATCCATGTATTAAAACCTACCTTAAATTAGAATGGTATTGTTATATTTATATGAAAAAAGAAGTGAAAAGATGATTATTACCTTGATCACATCTCTCCACTTCATTTTCCTATTCTATGGCATTAGCCTTAATACTAATATACTACTATGCTATATTTACCTTACGGGTTCTGGTTCCGGAAAAAGGCACCGGAATATAAGCCACACGAATTGTTGTGGTCAAAGACACCTCATGCTCTCCCTTCACTAAACCACCGGGCAAGACAACATACACAGTCCCCGGTGTACCATATTCCCATTTGTAGGTCGTTACCGTCTCTAATTCCTCCAGCGTGAAAAATTCTTCCCCGCCCGGACTAAACCGAATATTCTCTCTAGGTACCTCAGCTCCGTCCACTGATACTTTAATATCGTGGATCATGGAGCATGGAATTCCTCGATAATAGGTAATTAAGGTTTGCAGCTGAAATCCGGTTACTTCTCCATGTTGCTCTGTATTTTTACAGGTTCCTTCCGTAAATACATATGCATCAAACATATCTTCTTACCTCCTAACGTTCATGTGTACATTGCCCTAGCCTTAGGCTAGACAGTATACCTAATTTTATACTAACGATTATTTGACTACTCACCCAAATATTTCTTCATCATCATTTGATGAGTAATGACATTTTCCTTATCCCTAATCGGATGATCCGGCAACTCAAAGCGATTGCCTTCATATTCTGTTGAAATATAACCGTCATATCCTGCATTCTTTAAGTACTCTATTACTTCCTCAAAGGAAATCGAATATTCCACACCCTCCTCTGTCATCTCGTAAATCTTGCCGTGGATGTGCTTAATATAAGGAATATATTCATCAAGAATATGATAATCACTCATCTCATAACCTGTACTGAACATGGCATATTCAAAATCATGATTACTCCTGATTAAGGCTTTCAGTTCCTCTGGGAACATCTGACCTACCTGGTTCTTCTCTGCAAAATATCTCTTTGGATCCGTGCCGCTTGCAAATATGTTATCGATATACTGAATAACCTCCTCATTCGCCCCGAGGAAGCGGAAATAGTTCGTTGATACACGAGGATGTCGTTTGCAAAAGATTCCCGTATCTACCGTAAG
>JAQZBD010000321.1 GCA_029239235.1 Herbinix sp. | reverse complement strand
ACGTCAGGATAAATTGTCCCTTGTACGAGGAAGTCAACGGTACCAATCTTTTTCGCTTCTTCTTCAAATACACGAATGAATTCTTCACCGATAATTTTTCTCTTGGTCTCTGGATCATCTACACCAGCTAATTTATCATAAAAACGCTGCTGAGCGTTTACACGGACAAAGTTAAGATCGAACCCGGTAGTGAAGATTTGTTCAACCTCGTCACCCTCATTCTTACGAAGAAGACCATGGTCAACGAAGATACAGGTTAGCTGCTTGCCAACGGCCTTACTAATCATAACAGCAGCTACAGAAGAGTCTACGCCGCCGGAAAGGGCACATAAAACCTTCTTATCACCAATCTTCTCTTTCAGGGTAGCAACCATCTCTTCAGCGAAGGAGGACATTATCCAGTCACCGGAACAGTTACACACTTTATATAAGAAGTTATGAAGCATCTTTGTTCCTTCGGGAGTATGAACTACCTCAGGGTGGAACTGTACACCATAAAGATTTCTCTCGGTATCTTCAATAGCAGCAATCGGACAGGAATCAGATTTTGCTATGATTTCAAAATCAGCTGCAGGTGTCTCAATGTAATCGGTATGACTCATCCAACAGATTGTATTCTCAGAAATGTCACCAAATAGCTTAGATGTAGTTGTTACATTGATTTCGGTACGACCATATTCTCTAACCGGTGCCTTGGATACCTTACCTGCTAGCAGATGGGTCATAAGCTGACAACCGTAGCAAATACCAAGTACAGGAATTCCTAAAGAGAAGATGCCAGGATCACAGCTTGGAGCCTCGGACTCGTAAACACTGGCTGGTCCGCCTGTAAAAATGATTCCCTTTGGATTCAGTTCCTTGATATGATCAAGGCTGGTTGTGAAGGGCAGCACCTCACAATATACATTACATTCTCTGACTCTTCTGGCAATTAACTGATTATATTGCCCGCCGAAGTCAAGTACGATTACTAATTCTTTTTCCACTTGATAACCTCCTATAGCACCTATTCGTCGCGGTTCACGTTCAATAAGCCGATATTATCGGCTTATTCGAAATGTAGATACATAATACAACAAATTTTATAATTATGCTAGTAAAAATAATAAAAAAACCTCGAGATGCATTGATACAAAAACATTTTTGTTAATTATAGCAAGGATTATGTAAAAATGGTTTAGGGAAATAGTCATAATTCAGTTGGAATATAGTAAAATATACATAATATGGGTTTACAAAATTTGATTAGTGTGTTAAAATTTATCCAATGTGTGTTTTTTTCGTCGTGTTTTAGCTATTCATTTGATATAATGGAGGTCATGATGAGGGGAGAAGTAACAAGAGAGATGTTTTCCTGTGTCCCAGAGATTGATTTTAACTCGGGCTATCGCTATTTTCTTGGAAATATGGATAACTATACGAAGGCGTTACTATCCACTTTAAAAAGCATTAAAACTAAATTATCCATTCTTCATAATATGTTTTATACTGAGGAATACGAAGGTTTGCGAACAATTACACAAACTTTTCGAAAGATGTTTAGTAATATTGGAGCACTGTCTCTGGCGGAAGAAGCTTATCGATTAGAGACATGTCTGATGAATGAAGATTTTCTAGCAGTAAAGATTCAATTGGAATCCTTTATCCTTCATTTACTGGATATGACAGAAAACCTGGAGATTTTATTGAAGCGCACGAATGGAAGTAGTGAATATAGAAGTGAAGAGGAACATACCTCATTTCTAAAATATGATTTTACGAAAACCAAAGAATGCATTGAACAATCAAGAAACCTGCTGAATCGAAAAGTATTGCAAAGCGAGCATATTTCATTTATATTGAAAGGGTATTACGGAGGGTGAAAGCCTTCCTTTGAGTTCTGGTATACCGGATCTTAAAAACTGGGGGAGCCAATGGAAAATGCTTACGTATTTTCTCTAGGCTGTTAAAATCAGGTATTTTGTACTCACGAGAATAATTATATTATTATGGAGGCGAGTTAAAATGCTGGAGAAATTAAAACAAGAAGTATTTGATGCAAACATGGAATTAGTTAACAAGGGTATGGTTATCTATACCTGGGGTAATGTAAGCGGCATCGACAGGGAAAGTAATTTAGTAGTTATTAAACCTAGCGGTGTTGACTATGCAACGATGAAGGCAGAAGACATGGTGGTAGTTGATCTTGAAGGGAATTTAATCGAGGGTAACTATAAGCCGTCTTCCGATACACCAACTCACCTGGTTCTATATAAGACTTATCCGGAGATTGGTGGTGTAGTACATACTCATTCTACCTGGGGAGTAACCTTTGCTCAGGCAGGTATGGCAATACCGGCTTTTGGAACAACTCATGCGGACTATTTCTATGGAGATATTCCCTGTACACGTGAGTTAACCGAGCAGGAGATTAATGATGCCTACGAGTATAATACGGGCTTAGTTATTGTTGAAACCATCGGCGATGGAGATGCTATGTCTATCCCGGGAATTGTCGTTAAAAATCATGGCCCCTTTGCCTGGGGAAAGACGGCAGCCGGATCGGTTTATAATGCAGTTGTACTGGATAACGTGGCAGAGATGGCCTATAAAACCATGACTCTAAATCCCAGAGTGCCAAGAGTATCTCAGTATTTACTGGATAAGCATTACTTTAGAAAGCACGGTGCAAATGCATATTATGGTCAAGGCTCTGAGGATCATTAAGATAGTACAAAAAGAGATGCTGCAGAAACAGCATCTCTTTTTGTGAAAGTAGCCTAGATTCCTTATAGCTGTGCCTTCTGTCCTTTATCGCCGCGCTTTCGATTACGAACCTTCTTTACACTCAGCGCTTTATCCTTGTATATAAAGTTTTCCGTATTAGGGTCAAGTGCATTTGCATAACATACTACATCGTTCTTCTCCAAGGTAATTGCTTTTACACCTCGGCTCGTTTTCTTAAGCTCACTTACCTCTGAGAGCATAAAGCCCAGTGATAAGCCCTTTTCTGTTAATATAATCACTTTAAGGTTACCAGCCAACACTTCACCGGCACTCAGCACATTAATGCTGATCAGCTCATCCTTGTCCTCAAGCTTCGAGGAAGCAATCTGCGACCGGTTCGTTTCGAATTCGGCACCGGAAACCTGTTTAATGAAGCCGAGTTTAGTTGTAAATAGAAGCTGAGATTCAAAGAGCTGTTCAAAGGAGGTGGCGAGGATTATGTTCTCTTTGTTCAGTTTACAAAGATTATGAATCAGAACACCCTTATCCTTCATCTTACATCTGGGGATGTTCTCCGCTTTTACCTGATACATATTACCCTCAGCGGTAAATAAACAGAGGCGATCTGTATTCTTCATCTGAATAATTGTTACATAATCCTTTAAGTTATCCTCGGAAGCTCTGGAGTAGCTTGCCACGTCTACGGACTTAGTATATCCAAAGCGATCCATCATAATATAAAGATCCTCAATCTTTACCTCTTCCACATAATCCTTGATTGTAGCGTTAGCCAGCATGGTTTTTCGCTCGGTATGGAAGATTTTTTTGTATTCCTTCAGCTTGGATTTGATGACCTTGTATAATTCTTTATTATCCCCGAGGATTTTCTTATACTCTTCGATGGAGTTCAGTAATTCCGTGTTCTCATCGTGAAGTTTTAAGATTTCTAAGCCAATTAATTTGCTTAATTGCATTGCTAATATTGCATCGGCCTGACGCTCTGTGAAATCTAATTGTTTTGCTTCCTTTTCTGATTGTGCGGACTTGAACTTGATTCCTTCCGTAATTCCTTCGATTAAACAGGTTTTTGCCTGCTTAATGGAAGAACTGCCACGCAGGATTTCAATAATCAAATCGATCACATCAGTAGCTTTAATTAAACCACCTACAATTTCAAGACGCTTTAGAGCTTTATCAAGTAGATATTGATATTCCTTTGTATAAAGCTCAACCTGGAAATCAACAAATTCACTTAGGATGGCTTTTAAATTAAATACGATGGGCTGTTGATCCTTAACCGCAAGTAGGTTAGCAGAATAGGTATCCTCCATGCCGGATTTTTTATACAGACCATTTAAAAGGTTGTTAATGTCCCGGTCTTTCTTTACTTCGATAACGACACGAATACCTTCCTTGGAGGACTCGTCCCGAATATCATAGATCTCATCAAAGACCTTATCCTTCATTAAGGTTGCCAGACCCTCTACCAGCTTTGATTTATTCCCGGCAATGGTATAAGGGATTTCAGTAATAACAATATTTTTACGGCCATTATCTCCGTTTTCAATCTCAACCTTGGAACGAATTCGTATTTTTCCTTCTCCATTTTCATAGAGGGACAGGAGGTCATCCTGGTTTATGATAGTACCGCCGGTAGGAAAATCAGGAGCAGGTATGTATTCCATTAATTTTTCTACAGTAATGTTCGGATTATCCATAAATGCAATCGTACCGTTAATTACTTCATCCGGATTATGGGGAGGAATATTCGTTGCCATACCTACGGCGATACCCGTAGTTCCGTTGATTAAAAGGTTTGGAATCATCGCAGGTAAAACGGTAGGTTCTTTCTCACTATCATCAAAGTTTGGCTGGAATTCGATTAAGCCTTTTTCTAGATGATCAAGTAAAGTCATAGCACTAGGTGATAATCGAGCCTCTGTATAACGCATGGCTGCAGCTCCATCACCATCAATGGAACCAAAATTCCCATGTCCATCCACCAGGGGAAGCATTAAGGAGTAATCCTCCGTCATACGAACCAAGGCGTCATATATGGAAGTGTCGCCATGAGGATGATATTTACCCATGGTATCGCCGACAATACGAGCACTCTTTCTATGAGGCTTC
>JAQZBD010000320.1 GCA_029239235.1 Herbinix sp. | reverse complement strand
CTTTTTATCATATAAAGCGGGAGTCCCGCGCCAGCATTTAACGCCGAATGGATCATGGCAGCAGGAATAACACTTTCCAGTTTGATGGATATATAGCCTTCTATCGTTCCTAACATAACACAGAATACGATCATTGCCAGAATACCAAGCCATGGATAGCCTGGATAGTCGGTTCCGTAATTATGACCCATAACGATAACAGGTAAATGCCATATTCCCCATATGGCTCCTGTAATAACCAGTGCGCTTCTGTCAGAGAAGAACATGCGTAATTTAGGAAGAAGATATCCTCTCCAGCCAAGCTCTTCACCCAATGTCGGAATGATATTGATAACCGGACCGATAATAGCTAACTGCAGAACCTGAGTAATCAGCAGGGTAGATGCGGAAAGTCCGGGTTTACCGGTTGAAGCAGCCAATTCTTTTAAAACCGTAAGATCGGGATCAAATTGACCGGGAAAAATAAGAAAATAAAATGCTGCACTCAATAAAAATAAGACTGTTGGCCCGAAATAAATAAGCAGATAATGCTTTATATTCCCCTTAAAGTTTGGGCGAAGATACATTTTTTTAAAGCCTTCTTTCGTTATAAGCCTAGTCAATATGCTGCTCAAGGCGGGAACAAACATAGCTGCCGCGAGAAGGATTACTGATAAACCGCTTCCATAGGTTAACCCGCAGATTGGTATTAGCATAAATATAATCCAAGCAATGGCTATTGTAAGAGCGACAAATATAATAAGACGTTTTTTAACTACCGATTTCTCTTGTTCCATTATCAACTTACCTCCCAAATTAACTTGTTTTGAAGATCTTCAGCTATGATCTGGCGCAATTTAATTAAGTATTAGTATCACAAACACCTGTATCAATCACCTATAGTATATATAAAAGGCTAATGTAAATCAATGGATTTGCAGTTAATAAAAGTTGATAAAATCAACCTGTGCGATACTTCTATTGAAATTCATGAATCGCGAAGAAGGGCTGGTGATGCGGTTGACCCCGAATACGTAAAGGAAGAGGTCTGCCAGTCCAGGAAGAACGGAGTCAATCGGTACTCATTAATAATTTACGATTAAAGAAGACAATGTTATAATGGATGAATGAATTGGTAAAGGATTGGTGAGGTATACGGTGGAAGATAAAATATTAATTGTTGATGATGAAATAGGAATAGTAAATGCACTATCCTATGCATTTACCAAGGAAGGTTATAAAGTGGACATAGCAAGAAATGGAGAAGAAGCTCTTAGTAAGCTTTTAAGCTTTCAACCAAAGGTTATGATACTTGATATTATGATGCCGAAAATGAATGGTTTTGAGGTATGCAAGCAGGTAAGTAACAGGAAAGACCTGGGCATCTTATTGCTATCCGCAAAAACTGATATTGTTGATAAGATTTTAGGTTTTGAATTTGGCGCAGATGATTATATAACGAAACCATTTGATATTAGAGAAGTGATTGTCAGAGTGAAATCCATAATCAGACGGTTGAAAAAGAATATGGAAGAGCAGCAAATAAAGGTGATAAAAATACATGATTTAGAAGTCATAGGAGTTCAGCGCAAAGTAATTTTGCAAGGGAAGAATATTGAATTAACACCCAAAGAATTTGACTTACTATATCTTTTATTATCAAATACGGAGAAGGTTTTTGAAAGAGACCACCTGCTTGATCTCGTGTGGGGAATGGAATATGTCGGAGGTACCAGAACGGTAGACATTCATGTACAAAGGCTAAGGAGCAAGCTCGGGGAACCATATCAGGAACTGATTCAAACGGTATATGGTATTGGTTACAAAGCGATAGGAGATATTTATGAAGATAGGTCTTAAGCTTAAATTAAGTATATTTTTAGCGCTATTGCTATTAACTTCATTAAGTATTCTTAGCTTTTTTGTGCTAAGAGGAATACATAATAATCAAATACAAGAAAATGAAAGCTATTTGATTCAGCAAGGTGAGATTGCAAGTAATTATATGAAGCAGATTTACCTGTTGGAATCTGAAAATACACCGGATACCTTTCTTAGAAACCGTGCACAAGAACTGGTTACCAGATTAGATATGATCTCCGGTATGCAGGTAATATTGTATGATATGTCAGGGGAGAAAATTATGGACTCAAGACCTCTGGCAGGTCATATCGATGCAGATGATTTGATGAAATATGCTTTGCTGGATAAGGATACATATGAGATTGCAGGGGATACTATGGTTTTTCTTGCCCCCCTTCGTAGTTCCAAAGAACAGATCGGCGTTCTTCAATTCAATTATTCCATCTCAAAAGACCGGATATTTTATACTCATATTAAGCGTCTTTTCTTGTATTCTGGTTTAATTATTTTTACTGCTTTTTTTATCTGCGGATATTTCTATATGAATTCAATTACAAGAGTAATTAAACAATTGAAAAATACGACGCATAGAATTCAGGAGGGAGATTATAAAAACATCCAAGGATCAAAAAGAAGGGATGAACTAGGAGAATTAGGTGACAATATTCTATTTATGGGAGCCAGAATTCAAAGCCAGTTTGAAAAAATGCAGGAAGAACAACAGAATCTAAGCTTAGCGGTAGAGAAACTGGAGGTACTTGGAACCCAGCAGAAAGAATTTATCGGTAATGTCTCGCATGAGTTTAAAACACCGCTTACTGTTATAAAAGCATATACGGATCTAATGTTTCAATATCATGAAGATCCTGTGCTACTGAATGATGCACAGGAAAATATCAATAAAGAAATTCAGCGACTAACAAAAATGCTGGAAAAAGTTCTTAATTTATCCGCTCTTGAAAAATATGATTTTGAACTCCATAAAGAAGAAACAGATATTGCGGAGCTTCTTCATGATACCTGCAATCGTATGCTGGGAAGAGCGCAGAAATACGGATTACAGCTACATATAGAAACAGAAAATAATATCATAATCACTGATAAAGAGATTTTCATGCAGATTATGATGAACCTTATTGATAATGCCATAAAATATAATCGCCCTCAGGGTCATGTCTGGGTTACTTCCGGAAAGGAAGA
>JAQZBD010000087.1 GCA_029239235.1 Herbinix sp. | reverse complement strand
TGCCTGCATTTCTCTAAGGGAAACATCCATTGGATTAAGGAAGCCGTATATCTCAAGCATATCCGCCATTCTTCTGGCTTTCTCATCGTTAATAATTAAGGTGGAGATACTTTCCTGTTCAAGATTCGTTATCTTCATTGTCATAGAATTCAAACGATCTCCCAGTGCTCTGCTCATCTTATTCCTCAAGATTTCAGCCTTTGCATCATCACCTGGATTCCTATAGCCGTTGAACAAGGACTCAATATTAGAGTCAATACGTATGAATTTCAAATTAGGGCGAAGAACCTCGTATTTTCTCATAAAGGGCTGATCTATGACATGGTCAAATAGCAGTGCATTCTGTTTGCAGCGTTTAAAAATTTCAATATAATGAGCCTGTTCCAGAGCATCAGAGGAGTAATAGATGGTACTGGGATGGGCAGAGGCGGCTACCGTATCGGCATATTCCTCAATGGTTTGATAGTTTCCAAGGATGTCCCTGAATATAACTTTACGGGTCATGACGGAAGCAAATATTTTATCCTGTAGAACTCCGTACTTTACAAAGGCATTCAAATTAGACCAATTGGCTTCGTATTGCTCCCGATGATTCTCAAACAAATTGTGAAAGGCAATGGCAACCTCCTGTGCGAGGCATTCATAGATTAATTCCATTGTACCTTCCTGTTTATCCGCTTCCCTTAGGGTGGAGCGTGAAACAACCAGGGGCAAATGGTCGCATTCTATAATTCCGCTTTGCAGATTCACAAATTTAGGGATCAGCTCAGGGATATTGTCTCCCACATAAACTCCTCGATTGTATATTTTTATGGTTCCGTCCAGTTCCTCGGTTCCGTTTTTGGTATCCCGGAAAAAGAGAATACCACGTACTCCAATATCCACGCTATCAAAGGGAAGCCAGAACATTGGATCAGATACGTCCTGGAAGAAATCTCTGTAGAAGCTATTCATAGCCTCTTTCTTTACAAGCTCCTTTGGCAGCTTCCATATGGGAGATGGATCATTAACCAGAATATGATCGTATCCGGGGGCATTATAGTAGATTGGAGTTTTTGAAAAGATAAAATATTTTTTTATATTATTAAAGACAAGCTCAGGGTTTTCAAGATAAGGACTGTTATCCTCCAGATAAAGAAATACCACGGTTCCCACCTCAGTCTTTCGACAGTCTACCATTTGATAGGACATGTCTGAGCTGCAATCCCAGCGGACAGCCGCTTCCTCTTCCTGATAGGATTTTGTCTCCAGGGCAACATGGTCAGCCAGCATGAAGGAAGAATAGAAGCCCACGCCAAAGTGGCCGATAATCGTGTTTTTTCCGGCATTATTATTCTTATTAATAAACTCGGAGGCTCCGGAAAAAGCAATTTGATTAATATATTTATGTACCTCCTCTTGGCTCATGCCGATGCCGTTATCCCTTATGGTCAAGGTTTTTCTGTCAATATCAAGAGACACATGGATTTTACCTTTTTCCGATGGAATACCAGGTTCGTCGGTTCTTAAAGAGGAAAGCTTTTCTATGGCATCACAAGCATTAGAGATCAATTCTCGAAACACAATATCCTGTTCTGTATAAAGCCACTTTTTCAATATAGCAAAGATATTCTTGCTTTCGATGGAGAGCATTCCATTTTGAGTTGTTAGATTTGTCATTCCACACCGCCTTTTTTGTTTTCTATTAGTATTATTATCATTGGAGCGTCAAAACCCTCTTGATACTAACGCAGTGAATATGGGTGGATATATAGTGGGGTATATTAATGAAAGCCAAAATTTAGACTTTCATTAATCATGTATTCACCCCACAAACTAAATCTCGCAGATTTGACGCTTAAATCATATTATAGCAAAAATAACTAAACAGCATAGAGTGAAAGCAGATTTCGTTATGCAAATTATGAATTTTACGATTTACTTTTGGTTTCCTATAATGGCATTAACAGTTAAGCTGCTGTTTCTTATGAAACTAAATTAATCGTTGGAGGTAAAGAAATGTCAAACAGAGAAACAAATACGAATTACGTAAAGTGGCCTGCCTTTGAGGAAATCAAAGAAATGTTTAAAGAGCATTTTATCATGGACAGACGTGAGGATGGCGTTGTTACCGTAAGAATGCACTGCAAGGGCGGTCCCTTAATCTGGTCGATGGAATTGCACGATGCCATAGGAAAGATGTGGAGACTTCTTGGTACAGACCGTGAAACAGAAATGATCATCTTCACCGGCACGGGTAACATATGGGTTACCGACTTTGAAGCTGCCAGCTGGGCACCGGAAGGGGATAATGCAGGCGAAACCCGCTATAACCATATGTTTGTGGATGGCCGTCGTATGATCATCACTATGATTCAGGATGTTGAGGTTCCTACACTTGGTGTTCTCAGCGGATCGGGCGGACATACGGAGCTGGCACTGATGTGTGATCTTGCGATTGCAGCAGATGATATCACAGTGCTTGATCCTCATATGCTTCCGGGAACAAATAATGTACCTGGAGATGGTATCCATAGCTGTTTCTTTGAATTAATGCCAAAGAGATTTGCTGCCTGGTATCTGATGACAGGTGACAAAATGTCTGCTCAGGATCTGGTTCGCCTTGGAATGGTATCTGAAATTGTACCAAGAGAGAAGCTTATGGATCGTGCCTATGAAATCGCAGACATGTTGATGGCTCAAAATAGAGTGGCAAGAAGACTTACCTCCCAGCTGATCAGAAGAAACTGGAAGAAGCGTATTTCTGACGACCTGGATATGGCCTTTGGAACCGAAATGTTCGGTATGTTCTGTGCCAATGAGCTTCATTCAGAGCTGCTATCCATGATCAAATACCTTGGACTGGAAGGCAAGATTGATCCGCCGTTAGCTGGTAAAATTAGATAATACATAGATTTTTCGAAATGAGTTTTGGGGAATTATGTTTCAGGGATGAGAAAGGGAAAAGGGCTGCTGTAATTATATTCTTCAGCCCTTTAAACAAACCTTATATTGACACATAAGGCAGAGCAAAAGCGCCCACATACTTTCTATAATTCAAGAAAAGGGGTTTGAAATGAAAAGGATATTTGCCATTAACTGCGGCTCCACTTCAACAAAAGTAGCGTATTTTGAAGAGGATAGAATGATAAACAAGGTTTCGCTGGATATTACAGCTGAAGAATTAAGAAAAATGCCAAAGGTACTTGATCAGCTGGAATATCGAACGAATCAGGTAAAGCAATTTTTAGAGGATAATCATTTGCATCCGGCTAATTTCGATATGATCGTTGCCAGGGCGGGCACCATACCCTCTGTACCCTACGACGGTGCCTATGAAGTTAATGATCTTATGATAGCATCTGTTACCTATGCACCCGAGGCTCAGCATGCCTCCACCTTATCCTGCCTGATTGCTAATCAGCTGGTGAAGGAGCATAAGGTTCCGGTCATCATCTATGATCCCACCTGTGTGGACTCAGTAGATGAGATTGCTAAGATAACAGGCATTCCGGGAATCATCAATATGCCTATCGCTCACCTGTTGAATACTAAAATGGCTGGTATCACCTATGCTCAATCCATCGCAAAAAATTATAAGGATTTAAACTTAATCATTGTTCAGCTTGGGGGAGGAATTACCTTAGGCTTTCACGACCATGGCCGTATCTCTGATTGGGTATATGATGATGAGGGGCCAATGTCACCCCAGCGTGCCGGCGCAATCCCCACAAGATATATGGCAAATTACTGCTATGAAAAATTCTCAGAGGGAAAAACACTTCAAGAGGTCAGAATGTATCTATGCGGTCAGAGCGGTCTGGTGGCGTATTTTGGAACACAGGATGTCAGAGAGGTATTCGGGCTCATGGAGCAGGGGGATAAGCAGGCAGAAAAAGTGCTGAAATCCATGGCTTATAACGTAGCAAAAAGCATTGGGGCTTTAGCTGTAACCAGAGACGGAAAGGTTGACCAGGTCATTATCACAGGCGGTATAGCCCATAGTCAGCTACTTACTGACTGGATCAAGGAAAAGGTAGAATTCATCGCACCTGTATCCATTATTCCCGGAGAACGGGAGATGGAAGCATTAGCAGCCGGAGCCCTTCGTGTACTTAACAAAGAGGAGGAGGTTCACGAGTATAATGTATTTCCAAAAGGATATAGCTCCATAGAGGAAATTATTAATAAACCCAATTATCTTGCGTAGAAAGAATATTGCCCTTAGGGCGAGTCTGATTGGAGGAAGGAAATGTCATTAGAAAATAAAGTGATTATCACAGCAGCTCTTACCGGTGCCATGACACCGAAGGAAATGAATCCTTACATACCGTTGAAACCGGAGGAAATCGCGGAAGATGCTTATGAGTGTTGGAAGGCCGGTGCGGCAGTGGTTCATCTTCATATGAGGGATGACCAGGGACTGGGTACGATGGATAAAGAAAAATTCAAGAAAACCATAGATCTAATCAAGGAAAGAACTGATTGCGATGTTGTTATTAACTGCACCACTTCCGGAGATAACAGAGCTACCTATGAGGAGCGTATGGCACATCTGGATTATGTGAAGCCGGAATTAGCATCTTTTGATGCCGGTTCCTTCAACTGGATGCCCTTTGGAATCTTTGATAATGCTCCCGGATTTCTGGAGCCCCTTGGGAGAAAGATGAAAGAAATCGGTATTAAACCGGAGCTGGAAATCTTTGATTCCGGATTTATGAACATCGTAAAATATTATGTAAAGAAAGGGGTGCTGGATACACCCTGCCATTATCAATTCGTACTTGGGGTTTTGGGTGGTATGGAAGCAACGGTAAAAAATCTTCAGTTCCTTCAGGAGATGCTGCCGGAGGGCTCTACCTGGTCTGCCTTTGGGCTTGGCAAGCAGCATATGCCGATTCTATATACAACCCTGGCACTGGGGGGACATATCCGTGTTGGACTGGAGGACAATGTATATTATAACAAGGGAACTCTGGCAACCAATGTTATGCTGGTAGAAAGAGCAGCCAGGGCAATCCGGGAATTCGGAAAGGAACCTGCGACACCGGAGGAAGCCAGACAGATCCTCGGACTGAAAAGGTAATGGGTGGAGCATATGTATAAGAATTATGAAGCATTGCTTCAGGCATGTCTTTCCGGCAGCAATAAGCAAAAAAGAGCCGTCGTTGCCGGAGCAAATGATGAACATGTACTGGAAGCAGTGTTCCTGGCACAGGAAAAAGGCTTTGCCTATCCGGTGCTGGTGGGGGGTGAGGAGGATATTAGAGGCATCCTTAAGAACCTGGGATTCTCCGATAGGCCATATGAAGTCGTTCCATGTACGGCAGGGAGGAATCCTTCCCAAGTTGCGGTAGCATTGATTCATGAAGGAAGAGGAGATTTCATAATAAAGGGTAAGCTAGAGACCAGGGAGCTTCTAGGGCCAATTCTGAATAAGGAAACCGGGCTTAATAAAAAGGGTTTTATTACACATTTTGGATTAATGCAGATAAAGGGATATCACAAGCTGCTAGCTATGAGTGATTGTGCAGTAATTCCCTATCCAAGCCTGGAGGATAAGAAGAAAATCATAAGTGCAGGCATGGAAGCACTCCGTAAGCTTGGTTATGAGGAGCCGGTCGTTGGAGCTCTATGCGCGGTAGAAACTGTCAGTGAGAAGATGCCGGAAACGGTAGAGGCGAAGCTGCTTCAGGCTATGGCGGAAGCAGGTGTGTTCGGAAAAGGCGTAGTCGTTGGGCCAATATCCTTTGATTTAGCAACCCGCAAGGAGGCAGCCTGCATCAAAGGATATCATTCACCCTATGCCGGTGATGTGGATATGTTGTTGGTACCCCAAATGGTAACGGGTAATGTCATGAGTAAAATCTGGAATGCTGATTCAGATAATATTCTGGCAGGCTGTCTCATTGGAGCGGATATACCCATCGTTCTAACCTCCAGAAGTGCAAGCATGGAGGAAAAGCTTTATTCTATCCTATTATGTAATATGCTTAGTTAAACCAGTACTGCCTTGCATTTACAAGCGAGGCTATTTGGAGCACAGGTCTTTTACTATATCAATAAACTTGCTGACCAGTTCAGTTACAGCAGATTTCTTATAGAGCATGATAATATTACCATTCGCTGAAAAATCAACAAGATTGATATACGTAATATTATGCAAACCGCTTTTCGCTTTCGTAAGAGAGGTTGGTACGATGCTGTAGCCCAGCCCCAGCGAAGCTTCGAGCATAACAGAGTCGGTGGTATTTAAATAATTGATGTTGATTTTCTGGTTTCCGGCAAAGGTCTGAAGCTCATGAAGGATTAGATTCATAAAGGGCGGTTCGATATAGGAAGGAAGAATGAGAGGCAGCTTTCTGACAATTTCAGGAATATCGTCCTGTGTGGAATCAGGAAAAAGCTCAGAGGATACAGCCAATGAGAAATCATCACTGCCGATTGGAATGCTCTCAAGCTCCTCGTAACCCGAAACAGTGAAATCATAGGTGAATCCGATATTGTAGATATCATATTGAAGGGCACAGGGAATCTCATTGAAGTCGTATTGCTCGATGACCAGTTTAATCGAGGGATATTTCTGGCTGAATATGGATAAAGCATCGGACATCACCTTGCATAATTTTCCCGGAGCTGTGATTCGAAGAACACCCGAGTTACCCCGATCCGCCAGCTGAACATTATTAATTATAGTTTCCATATGTTTTATGAAAAGATCGCATTCACTCTCAAATACTTTTCCGGCTTCGGTCAGTTCGATTTGCTTGTTATTGCGTAGAAACAGCTTAACTCCAAGCTCTTCCTCCAAGGCCATAATATAACGGCTGAGGGTGGACTGACTGATAAAAAAATGCTTGGCAGCCCGAGTTATATTTTTATATTTGGCTATATATTGAAAATATTGTAATGTTTCCAGATTCATTAGGATGATCCTCCCAAGTTCATAGTCTCGCTATAATTTTACAATAAATTATAAATTTTATCAATGAACAAAAGAGTATGTCGTGATAATGAAATTCAATGAGTATAAGAAGGAGAGAGCTAACATGGAAAAATGTGTTATAGCTGCCTATGGCCGGTCCGCCATCGGCAAAGCAGGAAAAGGTTCCTTAGCGGCTGTAAATCCGGTTGACTTCGGAGCAGAGGTGCTGAAGGGAGTTGTAGCCAGGATACCCCAGTTGGATCCGGCCGAAATAGAGGATGTTATTGTGGGATGTGCCATTCCGGAAGGAAAGATGGGTCTTAATCCTGCTCGAAATATCGTACTTAGAGCCGGACTGCCGGACACAGTACCCGGACAGACCGTTAACCGTTTCTGTGCATCAGGGATACAATCGGTAGCCATCGGGGCTTCCATGATCATGAGCGGGCTGCAGAAGGTTGTCATTGCAGGTGGTGTGGAATCCATGTCCTGTCCTGTTATATCATCAAATCCGGAATATCTGGATGAATGTCTATTGCAGAATACAGATACCTATATGCCCATGGGCATTACAGCAGAAAATGTTGCCAAAAGATATGATATCAGCAGGAAAGCAATGGAGGAGATGGCTGTAGAAAGCCATTCAAGGGCTTCTAATGCAGTAGAAAACGGACTTTTTGCTCCAGAGATCATACCTGTAACCGGATGTGACGGGGAAGGTAATCCGGTATCCTTTGTCAGGGATGAATGTTATCGGAGAGGCACGAATGCAGAAACCTTAGCGACCCTAAAGCCCTGCTTTAAGGAGGATGGGCTTGTGACGGCCGCTACCTCCTCCCAAAGGAGTGATGGAGCAGCATTTGTTGTACTAATGGCAGAAAGTAAAGCGAAGGAGCTGGGAATTAAGCCTCTTGCAAGCTTTGTATCCTTTGCTGTTGAAGGCTTAGACCCAGCATTCATGGGTCTTGGGCCAATCTATGCCGTCAGGTCTGTTATGGAGAAATCCGGATTACATCTGGAAGATATGGATGTTATTGAACTAAATGAAGCTTTTGCATCACAAGCCATTGCTACAATTGATAAGCTGGAGCTGGATAAGAATAAGGTGAATCCAAGAGGCGGAGCATTGGCATTAGGCCATCCCTTAGGAGCAACCGGGGCTATACTGCTTGGAAAAGCTATGAATTATCTTCAGACCATCGGTGGCAGATATGGACTGGTAACCATGTGTATCGGCGGCGGTATGGGTGCGGCTTGTATTATTGAAATGGAGAATTAGGAGGAGTGGATATGGACTTTGAACAAAAGAGGTGGAGGTATATGGCTTCAGCCATGGTATTGGCATTATGCTCCGGTATCGGATATGCCTGGAGCGTATTCCAAAAGCCATTAATGGAGAACTTTGACTGGACGCTTAAAACCATATCACTCACCTTTACTATACAAATTATGATTTCTACTATTGCTCCGGTTTTTTTAAGCAGGTTTCAAAAAAGGCTGGGAGTTAAAAATTATTTGAGAATTGGTATTGCCATATATATTTTAGGCTTGCTGGCTACGATGTTTACAAGTTCCATCGGATATCTCTATCTCTTCTATGGAATTGTTGTGGGTATTGGAATTGCCATGCTGTATCCAACACTGATTGCCTATGCAACAAGCCTGTTCCCGGATAAGACGGGAATGGCCTCAGGGCTTCTGGCAAGCTCCTATGGCAGCGGTGCGATCCTATGGGCGCCAATTGCAACCTTTTTCATGGAGAAGCATAGTGTACTTGCTGTATATGGATTATTGGCGGTAATCTTTGCAGTTGTGATGATTCCCACCTCTTTTCTAATTAGGAATGTACCTGGGCAATTTGCAGTAAATGCATCAAACATAAAAGTGACAAGCAATAATAGAAAAGCCCTAAAAAATTATTCCTGGCAGGAGATGCTAAGAACTTCAACCTACTATATTCTCCTTCTGGCTTTGACCTTAGGTGCTACCGCTGGCTTGATGATTGCAGGTCATGCTTCCGGGATGCTGCAGGAGATACTGTCCTATACACCGGAGCAAGCGGCAGTGCTGGTTGGTCTCTTCTCTATATTTAATGCCTTGGGACGGCTTGTATTTGGGTTCCTCTCGGATCGTCTGGGAAGATATAACGTTATGCTGCTGCTTTTTACCGTCATTGGAGGTTCCATGATTTTACTGTCTAAGACAAGCGGCAGCATCTTTATTGCAGCTTTATTGGCTATTAGTTCCTGCTATGGCGGCTTTACATCTATGTTCTCTCCGGTATGTGCTGATAATTTCGGAATGAAGAATCTGGCGGTCAATTATGCCTTCTTATATATTGCCTATGGATTGGCCGGCCTAGTCGGGCCGCAGCTTGCGGCAGGAATCAAAACCACCAGCGGCGGATACGATATGGCATTCCTGGCAGTGGCGGGAATGAGTGTGGTGGGCTTTGCGTTGATTCTTATCCTTAAATTTAAGGCGAAAGCGGCGATACTTAAAAAGTTATAAAATAATGTAAGAAAAAACCGAATTTTAACACATTGTATCAGCAGAGATTAAATGCTAGCATTTGGTATAACGTGCAATAAACTGCACCTGGTGACGTTAGTGTGAAGGTTGAAAGAAATAAAATTAATCAACGAGGGGGGGCCGGATCCATGCTGGCACTTTCATGGCGATTTGTGCAGTAAGGAGCTTGGATATAATTATGAGTAAAGTTAGATTACATATCGATGGCTATTTAATTGAAGCAGAAGAGGGTGGGAATTTATTACAGACTGCATTGGACGCCGGTATCTATATACCCCATTTATGCTACCATCCTGATCTGACACCACTGGGTAACTGTAAATTATGTGGGGTAGAGATTCAGGGGGAGCCAAATATCGTACAATCCTGTGAAACAGCTGTAAAAGAAGGTATGGTGGTCAATACAAAATCTGAGGCTGTAAATAAGCTTCGAATGACGGCTTTGGAACTTATGCTGGCAAGCCATCCTAAAGATTGCACCTCCTGTGATAAATATCTTAATTGTGAGCTGCAGGCTTTGATGCAGTATATGGGAGTTGCCCATTCCAGATTCCGAGAAATAGAGAAAGAAAATACAAGGCTTTCCGTATCTGATCGGTTAATTAAAAAAGAGATGTATCGCTGTATCCAGTGCGGCAGATGTGTCAGAGTATGTGAAGAGGTCAGAGGTGTAGGAGTTCTGAAAATAAATAAAAAAGACGGCGAAACCTATATCGGTACAAAGGATGATCTGCCGCTTACGGATACGCATTGTAGATTTTGCGGAGCCTGTGTAGAGGTCTGTCCAACAGGAGCCATACAGGATGTGAAAGGGATTTTCAAATCAGAAGGCAATCGGAATATGACGCTGGTACCTTGCAAGTATCATTGTCCGGCGCATACAGATATACCTCTCTATGTAAGGCTTGTAAAAGAAGGCAATTATAGTGAGGCAGTAGCTGTTATCCGAGAAAAATTAACATTTCCTCATTCCCTTGGACATATTTGTTCCCACGCTTGTGAATCCGGCTGTAAGCGTTCCTATGTCAACGAGCCGATTGCTATCAGGGAAATTAAAAAATTCGCCGTAGAAAATGATAAAGAACAGACTTGGCGCCGTGGTGTACTTCGAAGCGAAGGAAACGGTAAAAAAGTTGCCATTGTCGGAGGTGGTGTCGCCGGTATGACGGCTGCTTATTACTTAGCGAAAAAAGGATATAGGACGGAAGTATATGAACGCCAGAACATACCGGGTGGTATGTTGTCCTTTGGAATTCCCAAGTACCGACTTCCTCAGGAGATTGTGGATCAGGAAATAGAAGTTCTAAAGGAAGAGGGCATCCAGGTATACCCGAATTCCAATATCCAATCGGTGGACGAGTTAAAGAAGAAGGGCTTTGATGCTATATTACTGGCAATGGGTGCAGGAAACGGCAAGCGTCCGCTTAGCTTTAACGGAGAATGGAGCAATGCCATGGATGCGGTGGATTTTTGCAGAAAAGCCATAGAAGGAACTTTATCGGAGCTAGGTAATACAGTGGCGGTTTATGGCGGAGGAAACGTTGGCTTTGATTGTGCCAGAACCGCAAAAAAGCTGGGTGTAAAGAAGGTATTTATCGTCTGCATGGAAGCGAGAGATCAGATGCTGGCAGATTCGGAGGAAATCAAATGCGCTCTGGAGGAGGGCATTGAGATTCTTAACAGCAGGTCAATTACGAAAATTGAGGAAGCCGACAATTCTGACAATGCTAATAGAACCAATAATGCCGACAGGTTCGATAATTCTGGAAATACCGGCATTGTTAATCATACCGTATCTGCCCTAGCTTTGATTAAAATCAAGAGCTTTAAATTCACTCAGAACGGTTTAGAGCTGGAAACTTTGGAGGACTCAGAGGAGACTTTAAAGACAGATACCTTAATCTTTGCAACAGGACAGCAGCCGGATTTGAAGGAAACCTTTGGTATTGAATTAGTCAGAAATAGTTTTGCAAAGGTGGATCAGAGACTGCAGACAAGTGAAGAAGGTGTATTTGCAGCCGGCGATGTGATTTATGGAACCAAGTCAGTGGTAGAAGCAATTGCTTCCGGCAGACAGGCAGCCATCCATATCGATCGATATCTGGGTGGTGACGGTAATATTGAGGAGAAGCTGTATGAGCGCCCAAAACCTGAGGCAAATATCGGTACCGTGGAGCTATTCGCACAGCTTGAGAGAATTGATCGATTCAAGGATACCCGTGCTGCAACAGCCGAATCCCTCCGGTGCCTGCAATGTGACCTTATGATCATGGAAACAGCAAAAAATGAATCCTGTGGTAACTGTGTGCTTTGCAGGGAAGGAACCTGGCAGGTATACCAAATCATGAAGGACATTACGGAAGGAAATGCAGAAAGCGGGGACTATGAACTGCTTAAGGACTTACTGGGACAGATAAGCAGCTACGCCAGCTGTGAAATGTCAAGGAAGGCTGCAGCTATCTGTATGGAGCTCCTAACAAGCCGGGAAGAGGAATGGGATATGCATATCCGCCGGAAACGGTGTACTAATTTGGTATGCAAGGGAACCTATACTCTCTATGTGGAACCGAGCCTTTGTGATGGCTGTGGTCAGTGTCTTAAGAGCTGTGACCAGGGAGCAATTGCAGGAGGAGCTGAGCTGATTCATGTGATCAGCACGGAGCGATGCAATAAATCTATGGTATGTGTATCGATTTGCCCGAAGTCAGCCATCAAAAAAGCAGGTGCAGTGAAACCAAAGCTTCCGGTTGAACCGGTACCGGTTGGCAGCTTTGGAGTTCAGGTAGAATCTGATGATGGTGGTGGAAGAAGACGACGCAGAAGAGGGGATATGGAGTGATGTTCTTTCTGATATAACAATGATACAACAATAAACGATATAAAAATACAATTATAAAAGGGTTATGGGTTACCTTAATTAGCCTAAATTTATTTTATAAGGAGAAGGTATTCATGGGTACAATGTTAGAAGCGGATGTTATCGTCATTGGAGGAGGAGCATCGGGAATAACAGCGGCGGTTGCTGCTGCAGAGAAGGATGCCAGTGTCATTGTGCTGGAGAAAGGAAGTACGACCGGCGGAGCTGCCAACATGGGGATGGGCATTTTTGCGGTTGAGTCAAAATACCAAAAGGCACAGCTGGTTGACTTTACGAAGGAAGATGCATTCAATCTGCTGATGAACTACACTCATTGGAGGGTAGATGCCAGATTAGTAAGAAAGTACATGGAACAATCCAGTAATACCATCGACTGGCTCGAAACAATGGGAATTGAATTCCTGGGAGCCTATAAATATTTTGAGAAATCAACACAGACCTGGCATGTGGTTAAGACCAGAGGCAGCAACGCACCGGCAGAAAGAGCAGCCTCTAACATGTTCCGAGCCCTGACAGAAAGAGCAGAGGAACTGGGGGTTCAAATAAAGTACAACACCAAGGCAACAAACATTCTTATGAAAAGCGGTTATGTTGCAGGAGTTGAACTGGTTGATGAAACTGGTGAAACAGTAATGGCAGAGTGTAATGCCGTAATCGTTGCTACAGGAGGCTTCGGAGATAATCCGCAGATGATCCATGATATTCTGGGGTATGATTGGGGCAAGGATCTGCATTCCTTTAGAATCCCCGGAGTTCAGGGGGAAGGCCTTAGAATGCTATGGGAGGCAGGAGCAGGCAGAACGGCTCCAACCATGGAGCTTACCTATACAACACCGGGAGTAACAGATATTTTTAAAACACTTAGTGAGACTATGCGCCAGCCAAACCTTATGGTGAATTTGGATGGCTACCGTTTTTACAATGAGGAAATTATGAGCAACACAGTATACACCGGCAATGCAATCTCCCTACAGCGTGAAAGAATGGCCTTTACCATTATTGATGACAGCATTTTGGATACCTATCGTAAAACAGGCCTCGACTATGTGACTGTTCACCATAATATTAAGACCGTAGATAAGTGGGATAAGGAAATTGATAGTTATCTAAGCGGCGGTCAATCGGAAACAGCAGGGCTGGCAGAGCTGCATAATGAAAATCAAAAACACCAGCAGAATGTATATGTAGCAGATACACTAGAAGAGCTGAGTGAATTGACCGGAATTAATTTGAAAAATCTAAAAGAGACCATAGAAGAATATAACAAGGCATGTAACGAGTCGGATCAGATGTTCTTTAAGAAGCAAAAGTATATGAAACCGTTGGGAGGTGGCAAATACTATGCGGCAAGGCATTATCCGGCAGGCTATGGCAGCTTAGGAGGTGTCAGAACCAACGATAAGATGGAGGTGCTGGATCCCTCTTCTATTAAGATACCAGGGCTTTATGCCAGCGGTACCGATGCCTGCAATATCTATGGTGACAGCTACTGCTTCTTCTTGCCTGGAAATACTATGAGCTTTGCGGTTAACAGCGGTAGAATGGCAGGGTATAACGCAGTGGATTATATGGATTCCGATGAATTTTAGGAATGAACATAGGATTATAAAGTAGATTTATAAGATTAAGTAAGACCAGACGAACAGACTGAGATTTGCTCGTCTGGTTAATTTATTTTGTATATTTGAATAGATGATACAAGTGGCAAAAGTCTGCTTTATGTATCGAGATTAATATGTATGCAACAAAAAACAAAAGCTTAACTCAGTAGAATATCTTGCTAATGATGGAAATTGGTGATACATTGTGTATAGTTAAAATAAAATGACAAGACAATAACTCGGAATTTTAAAAGGAAGATTTTGCTTGGATAAATCGGAAGATTGCTTGAAGATGATTGCAGTAATAAGTGTGATTATGGGAGATATCCATTAGTCAAAGAACTTCCTTGAAAAGATGATTATTAATGAATTAAAGATGACTATGAATGAATTAAGGAGGCTTTCAGGATGAATAAGCAAAAAGTTTTTGTTATTGGGCACAAGAATCCGGATACAGATTCCATATGCTCGGCTATATCTTATGCCTATTTAAAGAATAAGACCGACGATTTTAATTATGTTCCAATGAGATCCGGTAAGTTAAGTGATGAGACAAGGTTCGTATTGAACCGATTTTCTGTGGAAGAGCCGGAACTTATGAAAGAAGCGGGAACACAGGTATTAGATATGGAAATAAGGAAGGTGGAAGGTGTTGGCCAGGGGATCTCATTAAAAAAGGCCTGGTCATTAATGAAGGAATTAAATGTGACAACACTTCCTATCACCCAAGAGAAAAATCTGATCGGTTTGATCACTACCGAAGATATTGCCCAGTCATATATGGATATCTATGACAGTAGAATTCTGTCAGCAGCGGATACCCATTATAAGAATATTGTAGAAACACTTGACGGAGAAATAGTCGTGGGCAGGGACGACAACCATTTTAATCAAGGAAAAGTTCTAATTGCAGCGGCAAACCCGGATCTTATGGAAAGCTTAATAGAAAAGGGAGATATGGTCATACTTGGAAACCGCTATGAGTCTCAGTTATGTGCAATAGAAATGGAGGCAGCATGTATTGTGGTATGTGAGGGTGCGCCAGTTTCTTTAACCATTAAAAAAATAGCAAACGAACATGGATGTACAATCATTAGCTCACCGCATGATACCTATACGGTAGCAAGGTTTATAAATCAGAGTATGCCTATCAAGTATTTTATGAGTGCAAAGAATCTGATTTCTTTTCATACAGAGGATTATATAGAGGATATTAAGAACGTTATGGGTAAGTTTAGACACAGATACTTCCCGGTGTTGGATAACCAGAATAATTACTTGGGAATGATCAGCAGGCGAAATTTATTGAATGTATCAAAGAAAAAGATGATTCTTGTTGACCATAATGAAAAAGGTCAAGCACCGGATGGAATTATGGGTGCTGAAATTCTGGAGATTATTGATCATCATCGATTGGGGACGATTGAGACCATTAATCCGGTCTATTTTAGGAACCAGCCTTTAGGATGTACTGCTACCATCATATATCAGATGTTCTGTGAAAAGGGAATCGAGATTCCAAGGCATATCGCAGGCTTACTATGTTCGGCTATCATCTCCGACACGTTGCTTTACTCTTCCGTAACCTGTACCGATATTGACCGGACAGCAGCAGAGAGACTGGCTGAAATTGCACAAATAGACAGCAGGGAATATGCAAAAGAGATGTTTAAGGCAGGAAGCGATTTAAAGGATAAAACGGCTGAAGAAATCTTTCATCAGGATTTTAAAGTATTTAATATGAATGATAAACATTTATTTATTGGACAGATTAATACCATTAATAACGATGAAATGGAAAATATCAAGCGTAAAATAACAGAGTATCTGAAAGAAAAATATTCAAAAACGGAAACGGAAATCGCTTATTTCATGCTTACCAGTATTTTGGAGGAATCAACACTACTGATTTATTACGGAGATAAGGCAAGGGAGATTGCCGTGGATGCATTTGAATTGGAAGGGGATGAATGTTCCATGTATCTAAAAGGAATCATGTCCAGGAAAAAACAAGTTGTTCCCGCATTAATAGAAGCAATTCAGGATTTATATGAGTAATTAACTTATGTTACAAGGTTCCTCCTGCATCAATCCCGTTCAGGCAGAACCCTTTAGTCTGTTTGGGGAGGGGGTGCTGGTTGCTATTTTTGACTCGGGAATCGATTATGCTCATCCGGATTTTATTAAAAATAATGGAACCACCAGAATCGATGTCCTATGGGATCAGACGATAACCGGAACTCCGCCGGAAGGGTATGATATTGGTACTCTTTATACTAGTGAACAGATTAATCAAGTCATAAAAACACCTATGCC
Organism: Herbinix sp.; assembly: GCA_029239235.1. GTDB lineage: Bacteria > Bacillota > Clostridia > Lachnospirales > Lachnospiraceae > Mobilitalea. The sequence goes on along the minus strand of JAQZBD010000087.1, from coordinate 29,850 downwards.
GGAGCAAGTGAACATTGTGCTAAGCACCAATCTTAGCGGACATGGTACCTATGTGAAATAGTTCAATACAAAAATGGTGTAACAGCTGAAAATACTTTGTTTTTTGAAAAGAAGAGTACCAAAAAACAATATTATTAATATTGCAATAAAAAGATAATAAAAAGATAATTAAAAGATATGGAAAGAAGTTATTTCTTTCGGTATCTTTTTTATTGCCGCTTTATGGGATATCAGAGATAAGGTGAGGCGATTGGGGAGTATCAAGTATAGATTATCATAATTAGAATGTACAAAAGAGCCTCAGGATAAAATATACTCTCTTGCAAAATTCGATAAATAATACTATAATTTGGAATATATAGTAGGGGAGGTATAAAGGTGAAAAAACTTAAAAAATTTGGTATAGTATTATTTTTAATTATTTTTGTATCCCTTTTAGGATGTGCTGAAAAAGAGAAATTTTCTGTTGGGACTTGGAATGAGAATACATTTGAAAATAGTTGGTTAGACATGAGATTTCAGATTAATGATAATTGGTCAATTGCATCAGATGAGGAAATATCAACGCGTATGGGAGTTGGCGCAGAATATCTAAGTATATTAAATGGTTCAAATAAGGAGGCTTTGGAAGCCGCAGCAAAATTGACATCAATTTATGGATTCATGATATATAAAACTGATTTATCCACCACTATTAATCTGATTTACGAAAATTTAACGAAGTCTGTAGGTGGGACTAAATTAGATGAAAGGAGTTATCTGGATTATATTAAAAAACAACTTCCATCAAAACAATATAAATTAATTGATGAATCCACAACTAAGATTGCAGGAAAAACATTCTACACCACTGAATTTTCTTTAAATAATGGTGTTAGTAACTTATCCCTAAAATACATAACATACAAATTAGATGACTACATGGTATCTTTAGTTATCAGTTCTACACCGGATGGTGAGAAAGAAGTAGAGGAGTTTTTAAATAACATAACTACTCTTGATGAGAAGGTAAATGTTAAACCAATGCAAGCAGATAAAGCAACAGTGACACCGGAACCTACATTATCACCGGAACCTACCATCTCAGTGGAACCGGATTTTAGAAAAGTAAAATGGGGGATGACCAAAGAAGAAGTAATAGATATTGAAGGCACATCAATAATCGAGCAAAGTGAGGACTACATTTTATATAATGTTGAGGTCATGGGTCTAGATATGTACTTAGCATATTATTTTAATGAAAAAGATCAAGTCTGTGCTGCAACCTATATGTCTAAAGAAAAACATACAAATCAAAATGATTATATTTTAGAGTATAATCAGTTAATAGATGCTCTAACAGAAAAATATGGTGAACCTTACGAAGATGAAACTATTTGGAAGAGCGATAGATACAAGGGAGATTCGTCATATTGGGGATTTGCAATAAGTGCTGGCGATTTAGTAGATTATGCATCTTGGGATGCAAACAATACCAATATAAAAATTATAATTGATGGTGATAATTTCACGATTCATATTCGTATATTTTATACAAGTAAAACTATAGAAGCTCCTGAGTCTGACGCTACTAGCGGATTATAATAGTAAGAAACTATGTAGATACAATCACAAAGGTGAAAAATTAAAAGGGCACTGAAAGAGTCTATTAGCTTTAAACAAGTAGATTTCAGTGCCCTTGATTTCCCTGTAACATCGAATTGTCGGCAATTGAGGTGAGTCTGGTCAATGCAATGAGCCGGGGATGATATTAAAACACGTCGTGGAGGAGCTGAAGCAGAATTATGATGGAGGTAAGCACAGAATAAAAAGACTTTGAGAAGATAATTAACTATATTATGATATATATTAATCTATGGAAGAATGGCAAATATGCAATTAAAACTATATATGTCTCAGTAGAATAATGACAGAGGGACGGGGTTGTTGTCACGCTAAGATAATATTTTCATTAAGGGGTAGATTTATTAGGATTGAATTAAGACGATCGTCTGGTCATTTTATATTATTAAGGTGAATATATGTTTAAAATACAAAATTTTTCTAGCATCTATTGAAGCAATCCAGGATTTATATGAGTAATTAACTCATGTTACAAGGTTCCTCCTGCATATAATGGAATAACCTGATAATGGAGTTTATCATATGCCCAGTGGAAAGATAGAAAATCAATTGAATCTGGCGCTGGAGGCCACGCCGGAGCAGAGGGAGAAAACCGGAAACCTGAATGTGGGTTATGATCCGAATACGGATATGTGGGAGCTGATTGTTCGTTACACCGGAAGCTTGGATCGGATTCGCGAAGAGCTTGGGATATCTGCAGTGGAGCTGACAAATGAATATGCCATCTTAACCATACAGCAGTACTTAATTGATCGATTAGCTAATTACGAAGAAATTGAATTTATAGAAAAACCAAAACGGCTCTTTTTTGAGGTTAACGAAGGAAGGACAGCCTCCTGCATCAATCCCGTTCAGGCAGAACCCTTTAATCTGTTTGGGGAGGGGGTGCTGGTTGCTATTATTGATTCCGGAATTGATTATGCTCATCCGGATTTTATTAATAACGACGGAACCACCAGAATCGATGTCCTATGGGATCAGACAATAACCGGAACTCCGCCGGAAGGGTATGATATCGGTACTCTTTATACTAGTGAACAGATTAATCAAGCCATAAAAACACCTATGCCGGAGCGAATGAACATTGTACCAAGTACCGATCTTAGCGGACATGGTACTCATGTAGCAGGAATTGCAGCTGGAAATGGCAGAGCCAGCAATGGGTTATACAGAGGTGTAGCGTCCCAGAGCAGGTTGGTGGTAGTAAAGCTTGGAATATCTGTCGGGGACTCGTTTCCGAGAACAACGCAGCTGATGCAGGGTCTTGATTTTGCTGTTAAATATGGCATTAATCAGAGAAAGCCTGTAGCTATCAATGTAAGCTTTGGAAACAACTATGGCTCCCACACGGGCACAACTCTGTTGGAGAGTTTTGTGAATGACATAGCCAATACCTGGAGAACAAGTATTGTCATTGGGACAGGAAATGAAGGAGCTACCGGAAACCATGCTTCAGGTATACTGCAAATGGGCAATAATGCGGTAGTAGATGTTGCGGTCAGTGATTACGAATTTTCTCTGAGTCTTCAAATATGGAAAAATTATTTTGACCACTTTGATATCACTATCATTGCACCAAATGGGACGCGGGTTGGTCCGATCCCCCAAATTCTTGGCAAGCAGCAATTTAACATTGCGCAGACGCAAATCCTTTTATACTATGGAGATCCGACTCCCTATAATCAGCAGCAAGAGATTTATATTGAATTAATACCCCTGGGAAGATATATTAACAGCGGTGTGTGGAGATTTGAACTGGTACCGAACAGGATTGTTGTAGGAAATTACGATATGTGGCTTCCGGCGGGAGCTGCCAAGAATCCGGAGACAAGGTTTCTATCACCCTCGGAATATGTCACATTGACAATTCCTTCCACTGCGCTTAGAGCTATTACAGTCGGAGCTTATAATGCCTATACCGACAGCTATGCTCCGTTTTCCGGAAGAGGGTATACCAGGAATCTGGAGATTAAACCTGACCTGGTTGCACCCGGAGTAAATATCAATTCTTGTGCGCCCGGAGGAGGCTATGCAATTCGATCGGGAACCTCGATGGCAACCCCATTCGTAACCGGAAGTGCGGCGTTATTGATGGAATGGGGGATTGTGGAGGGAAATGATACATATCTTTATGGGGAGAAATTAAAGGCATATTTGATTAACGGAGCCAGGCCGCTGAGAATAGAGACTGCATATCCGAACCGAACGCTGGGGTATGGGGCGCTGTGCTTACGGGACAGTATACCGGTAACATGATATTAAGAAAATTTTAAAGACTAATGAAACCGGCCTAACATGGAACGGTTTTCGTTAGTCTTTTGACTTTTCGTATGGAAGGTTCTTCCGGTGATACCAGACCAAAGATACTTACGAAGGGTTGATATTTGTGATCAATTATTTGAAGGTAGTTATGTGATTGTGTCACAGATAATAATTAAAAATTTATTATAATGATTATATATTCAATATGAATGTAATTCATAATAATAAGGGAGAAATTCAATGAGCAAATTATTAAACATCTGGAAAAATTATTCTTTTATCATCTTAATTGCTTTTGTATTTTTAAGCCTACTTGACTTAAGATTTGGGATTGTAGCAGTTGTATGCATGGTTGCCCCCATTGTGGTATCAATATTTAAAGGACGATTTTGGTGCGGGAACTTGTGTCCTAGAGGAAGTTTTTACGATCATGTGGTTTCAAAAATCAGTAATACGAAAAAGGTACCAAAGCTTTTAAAATCTAATTTATTCAGAGCATTTATGTTAATCTTCATGATGTCAATGTTTGCTTTTGGGATTTATCAAAATTGGGGTGATTTATATGGTATTGGTATGGTGTTTTATCGAATTATCATTGTTACCACAGTAGTTGGGATTGTCTTGTCTTTCTTCTATAATCAAAGAACCTGGTGCCATTTTTGCCCAATGGGAACAATCGCATCGGTTATATCAAGATTAAGAAGGAGTAAGAAAGTTCTGCAGATATCCTCAGTCTGTGTATCATGTAAATTATGTGAAAAGAAATGTCCTATCGGAATCATACCTTATGATTATAAAGGAAATATTCTCAGTCATCCTGACTGTATCCAATGTGGTAAGTGTGTTAATATATGTCCTAAAAATGCGATAGGTTATAATAAAATTAATAATCGTCAATAAAAGTTGACATGCAAGTTTTTTCATGCTATTATGTGAAAAAATAAAAAAGAGGGTATAAGAATGAATCGTAACTTACATTCAACCGGATATTACTATTACCATAGACGTATTCGCTTGTAATCTGATGAAATTCTCTTACAGAGAAATTTCTATTTACACAGATACAAGCCGATAGGTCTTATATGTCTGTGTAGAAAATGTAAGAAGATATGATTCATTATGGATAGCCCATAGGATTATATATTGATTTACTTTAATCGCACCAGACATATAGAGATGTTTGGTGCGATTTTTTTGTCCATTTTAAACATGGACAATGCAGGAGAGGAGATCAGTATGTGTAATAAAGCAGTAACTCAACAGGTTTCAATTCATTTGGTAAGACTTAGGGATATAGAGCTAATCCATAAGCTGAAATACCAGGCGTTTCTTCCTTTATATGAGAAATACCATGATGATGAGACAAGTCCAGCAACAGAATCTATGGATAAAATCTTAGATCAGCTAAAGCAGGAGGATGCTGAATATTACGTGATCAGACTGGATGGCAGTGAAGTGGGTGGAATAAGAATATATAAAATCGAGAATGGTGTATATAGGGTTGGTCCAATCTTTATTATTCCTGAATTTCAAAATAAGGGTATCGCTAGCAATGTATTTGAGAAAATATTTGAAATATATCCGGAGGTTGTGACCTGGCAACTGGATTCTATTTTACAGGAAGTGGGGAATTGTCATATGTATGAAAAACTGGGATTTAGAGCAACGGGGAATGAGAAGAAGGTGAATGATGTTATGACTTTGATTGAATATGAAAAAGCAGTGTGACAAAGGGACGGGGGAATTGACACGGATTAGAATATAGATTACAACCCCGTCCCCCTGTCACTTCCCTGTCACTTCTAAATGTGCACAGAGTACATTGACAGATGCAATTTTTTATCTTACAATCAGACACATCATAATAAGTCGAACAATAACAAAGGCGTTAGATAGAGATATCTGGCGCTTTTATTATAAAAATAAGTCATATGCACAACAGGGTGTTTTTATACTAGCTGTGCTTGTGACTTATTTTTTATGCAAATAAGAAATGAGGTGAGGAGCCGTATGGTAACCTGCAGAGACATAATGGAACTGGAGATATGTACTAATCTGAAGCTTCTTGGCGGTGCAGCCGGGCTGGATCATCCGGTTACCTGGCCATTTATCAAGAACATGGATACAATCTCAGAATGGATTCATGGGGGTGAGTTAATTTTCGTCATTGGTGCGAAGGAGGATATATCCGAACGGGGGCTGTTGGCCTTAATGGAGGAAGCAATTCGAAATGATATCGCTGGTGTGGTCATGCTTCAAGGGGAGGACTATATCAAATCCATTCCCAAATCAGTCGTTAGATTTTCCGAGGAGCATTCCCTTCCATTATTTAAAATGCCCTTTCGTTTAAAACTCATTGATATCACACAGGAAATATCAAGATTTATTGTAAATGATAGGGAGAAGAACCGGGAGCATGACGATTTTACGGAACAGTCTTTATTTGAGCTAATGTTATCAGGAAAGAAAAAGGAGGATATTTTATCCTATTGCTGGATGAAGCTGCAGCCCTTAACGGAGGCTGACAAGGTACTGAAATCTGAGTATGTGAGAACCTTACAATGTTATCTGGAATGCAATAATGATATCCTTCATACATCAAAATTTATGTATATCCATAGGAACACAATGATAAACCGTCTAAAAAAGATAACCTCACTGTTGGACACAAATATTAATGCAGTTGAGGTAAGGAATGAATTTTATAATATTTTTAAAGCCCTGGATTACTATGGACAGCTATGATCCGGTAATCAAGGAGGACTATGAAAAGACTGGAAGAAGGGTATCAGGAAGGAGATAAAACAATGATAATAGCAGGATGCAGAATCAGAGGAAGAGAAGGACTTTTTGATGTGACTTATGAAAAGGGTATCTTTACCTCTATTATAGAACAAGGGATGAGAGAGGTACCGACAGATGTGTATTTCGCTGAGGGACGAATGCTTATGCCGCCCTTTGTAGAACCCCATATCCATCTGGACTGTGTTTTGACGGCAGGAATTCCTCATTACAATATGTCCGGAACCTTATTTGAAGGAATCAGCACCTGGCAGGAATACAAGACAACACAGCCCCTCGTCGTATCAGAGATTAAGGAAAGAGCCAAAACAGCCTTAAGATTGATGGCAGAGCATGGTGTCCAGTTCGTCAGAACCCATGTGGATGTAACTGAGACCTCCATGAAAGGAGTGGAGGCGCTGGAGGAATTGAAGGAAGAGATGAAAGGAACCATTGAGCTTCAGACCGTTGCCTTTCCGCAGAACGGGATCATGTCCGTCAAAGGCGGCAAAGAGCTTATGATAAAAGCAATGGATATGGGAGCCGATTGTGTCGGAGGGATTCCTCATTATGAATTTACCAGGGAGTTAGGAGTCCAGTCCATCCAGTTTATATTCGAGCTGGCGCAAAAATATGATGCCATGGTTGATGTTCATTGTGACGAGACAGATGATGAGCAATCCAGATGTCTGGAAAGTCTGGCAGCAGAGGCTTGGCAGAGAGGCTGGGGCGCTAGAACCGTTGCGGCGCATACCTGTGCCATGGGTTCTTACAATGATGCTTATACCAGCAAGCTATTCCGACTGTTGAAGGAATCAGGAATCAACTTCAATTCCTGCCCGACAGAAAGCATGCATCTTCAGGGAAGATTTGATTCCTTCCCCAAGAGAAGGGGGATTACCAGAATCAAAGAGATCGCGGATGCAGGTATGAACATTGCGCTGGGACAGGATTCTATCGCTGATCCCTGGTATCCGATTGGCGTAGGTAATCTGTTGCGTATTCTCGAGATGGGAATTCATGCAGGACATATGATGGGCTATGAGGATTTAAAGCACTGTCTGGATTTTATATCAATCAATGGTGCCAAAAGCCCTGTTATTCTATCCGTTCATAACGGTAAGACAATTATGGAGAAGACTCCCGCTGTTGCCACCGTTAAGTTTTAGTCAATGTAAACAATGTATAAGGAAGGAGAATTATTATGAAGGCAGTAAAGAGAATTACGGCAATGCTTGTAGTGGCTGCGCTATTGGTGGCAGGCTTCACCGGATGTGGGAAAAAGGAAGCAGCCTCGGACACGATTAAACTTGGCTTGGTATTTTCACTGACAGGAGGGACAGCAATCAGTGAGGAATGTATGTATAATTCTGCTGTTCTGGCAATTAATCAGATCAATGAAAAGGGCGGAATTAACGGTAAGAAAATCGAGTATGTGGTAAAGGATTATGCCACAGATGCGGATACAGCGGTAAAGGTAGTGAAGGAGTTAATTATGGAGGATGAGGTTACAGCAATCGTAGGTCTTTACACCTCCTCATCAAGAGTAGCCGTAGAGCCGGTTCTGGAGGAATATGAGATTCCACTTGTTTATCCTACCTTCTATGAGGGGGAGACACCTAATAAATACGTAGTATACACCGGTGCGGTACCGAATCAGCAGGGGGATTTATTCGTACCATATCTGATGGATAATGTATCAAAGAATTTCTACTTAATCGGAACGGATACTACCTATGCAGCAGGTATTAACGAGCAGGCAAATGCACTGGTAAATGAACTGGGAGGCAATGTGGTAGGAAATGAGCTGGTATCCTCAGATACCACCGAATTTTCAGACATCATAGCAAAGATTAAAAATACCTGTGGTGATGATGGCTGTGTTATATATGCTAACTTAAATGGTGAAAGCGGTACTGCCTTCTATACACAGTTTGCTGCTGCAGGCTTATCGGACAAATACACCATAGCATCCTTCATTATGGATGAGTCCTTCTCCACAGCTCTCGGAGCAGCGGCAGTAGGAACCTATGCTTCTGTAAATTACTTTAATTCCATCGATTCCGAAGCGAATAAGACCTTCTTAGCAGCTTACGGAAAAGAATTTGGTGAGGATAAGGCTGCAGCTGTAACAGCAGTGGGTGAAGCTTCCTATGATTCTGTTTATTTACTTTCACAGGCTCTGGAGAAATGCGGTGATGATATCACTACAGAAAATATCTTATCTAATTTTGATAATTTAACCTTTGACGCACCCCAGGGAACGATTACCGTAGATCCGGAGACACATCATATCTATTCCAAGGCAAGAATCGGTCTGGTTCAGGAGGATGGAACCATCGCAACTGTTTTTGAAAGTGATGATGTAATTAAGCCGATTCCGGTTAGTAAATAATAGATTGGATCAGATAATAATACATTAGTACATTTACTGGATGAAGATAGAAAGATTACTACATATTTTAAAGTACTCAACAAGAGGAATGAGTAAATAGATTCGTTTATAAATTAAAATTCTAAGGGTGAAAAGCAACAGAACCAATGAGCCACTCTTGGAATTTTAATGTAAAATGATAAATAGAAACAACTTGTGCTCCATAGCAGGTTTTAGTTCATGACAATGGAAGCAGTATCGCGGTATCTTCGCTGCTTCAAATATCTAGGTGATTGCGAAACAATACAATAGCTTCAGTTAATGAGTTTCGCAATCACCTATTCAAATATTTTGTGAAAGGATGAGTTACTATGAATGCTTCTCTGATTGGTCAGCTGCTGGTATCGGGTATGTGCAGCGCCTTTATTCTTCTTCTAACGTCCTTAGGACTTGTAATCATAATGGGTTACATGAAGATTGTTAATCTGGCACATACGGAAATGCTCATGTCAGGAGCATTTATTTGCTATTATCTTTACGCTGTGCTGCATATCCCTTTTGTCATTACCTTAATACTGGCATATCTTATTTGCTTTTTCTTCGGAATGCTTCTGGAGCGGGTAATCATACGCCATTTCTACGGAAAGATGTCAGAAACCTTGCTGGCTACCTATGGCATTTCAATTATTCTGAAGCAGCTGGCACTTATCGTGTTTGGAAAATCCTATAAGCAGGTGGAGTATCCTGTGTCCACCGTATTTCATATGGGTTCCATATACATAGAATCCTACAAGCTTATTCTATGTGCAATATCTATGATTGCGCTGGCGGCAACACTGATCTTAATTAATAAAACAACAATGGGTCTTAAAATACGTTCTACCACACAGAACCGTACCATGACAGAATGTCTTGGCATTGATACAAGAAAAGTTGACAGCATCACCTTTTCCCACGGCATGGGGCTTGCCGGACTTGCCGGTGCGGCCATTGCACCCTTGACAGCCATCACATATTCTCTCGGTGAAAGCTGGCTGACAAATACCTTCATGAATGTTGTTATGGGCGGAGTATCTTCCCTTTTTGGAACAGTAGCCTCATCCTTCATTATTCAGGAGGCAATTTCATTAATCAGCGGCTACAGCAACAGTGTAACGGCTCAAATCGTTGTACTGATTATTGTTATTGCAATAGTCAGATTTAAGCCGGAGGGCTTGTTTACACCGAAGGGAAGGAGATGATTCATTTGGAAAATAAGAAGAATATTTTAGATAGATTTAAGGCATTACCGGTAAATAGGTATTTGGATTTGATAGTTCTTGTGTTCCTGTTGGTATTTCCGCTATTTTGCAGTAACTATTGGGTTTACGTAATGTCCGGGATTATAGCCTATATGATATTTGCACTTTCGCTGGATCTGCTCTGGGGCTACACCGGACTGATGAGTATGGGACACAGTGTACTATTTGGTGCCGGAGGATACATGGTGGGTATTTCCTGTGCTTATATTAGTAAGGCGGGCTGGGTGGACTTTGACCGGCTTCCCTGGTTTCTTCTGCCGCTCAGCTCCGAAATCGGTGCCTTTCTTATGGCACTGGTCTTACCGGCGCTCATTTCCCTGATGATTGGCTTCTTTATGTTCTCAGGCAAAATTAAAGGAGTATTTTTCTCATTAATTACTCTTGCACTTTCGGGAGTTGCAGAGCTTTTTGTAATAAACCAGAGCAAATATACCCATGGCAACAGCGGCATTTCGGTAATTTCCAGAACGGTTATATCAAACTCCAAAGAGGCCAGATTAGATGATTTTACCTTTTATTATGTAGTTCTGGCTTTTTTAATTCTCGCTTATATCATCTGCTTAATGATCGTAAACTCAAGAATAGGAAAGGTACTTCAGGCTGTTCGTGAAAATGAAGAAAGGCTTACCTTCTTTGGTTATAAACCCTCCGCCTTTAAGCTTCTGATCTATACCATCAGCGGTATGATTGCAGGACTTGCAGGTGTACTGTATGTAAGAACCCAGGGCAACATTAATTCCTCCGCAGTTGGTATTACCCTGGCAACGCTGGTACTGGTCTGGGTAGCCATCGGGGGACGTGGAAATCTTACGGGAGCTATGGTTGGAACCCTAGTGCTTCAGATTGCGGAAACCAAGCTGAATTCGGTGTTTTCCGGAATCTCAGCAGATTTTACACAGTACTGGAAAATGGTACTTGGATTTTTAATCCTCCTCATTGTATTTACGATTCCGAAAGGCATTGTCGGCACCATAATTGATGTGCAGCAAAAGCACAAGGATCGCAGACAAAAGGAGAAGATTCTGCTAAGAGAGGAGACGGCTTATCATGAGGAATCAGGAAAACATATTGCTTGAGGTGAAGCACCTTAGTGTGGAGTTTAATGGATTTCAAGCCCTTACTGATGTTAATATGAAGATTCATGATGGTGAGCTTCATGTTATTATTGGTCCCAATGGAGCTGGAAAAACAACCTTCATGGATCTTGTAACTGGAAAATCCACCCCCACCACCGGAATTGTACTATTTGAAGGAGTAAACATTACCGGCAAATCAACCACGGAGATTACCAGGAAATATCATATTGGCAGAAAATTTCAAGGACCCAATGTCTTTGATAATATGACGGTTAAGGAAAATATTGAAATAGCGATGGAAGGCTACAGCAGCATGACAAAATGTGTGTTTTTCCATAAGTCAGCAGCTTTTAAGGATAAGGTGTCAGAGATTTTAGGATTGATTGATCTATATGATTATCGTCAGTTTATGGCGAGTGACCTGTCCCATGGTCAGCGGCAATGGCTTGAAATCGGAATGGTAGTAGCTCAAAACCCGAAGCTGATTATACTGGATGAGCCGACCGCCGGTATGACGGCGGATGAGACCTATAAAACGGGTGAGATGATTAAAAGGCTGAAGGGAGAGCATACCCTGATTGTAGTTGAGCATGACATGGACTTTGTTCGGCAGGTTGCAGAATATGTGACGGTTCTAAATTACGGACAGGTGCTTGCAGAAGGAACCATGGAAGAAATTCAGAATAATGATGAGGTAATTGCAGTATATCTAAAAGAGGATTGAGGTGTAGCACATGTTTGAAGCAACCCAGGTAAATGTAAGCTACGGAAAGAGCCGGGTAATCAATGATCTTTCCCTCCATATAAAAAAGGGAAGTATAACAGCTGTCCTTGGTCGAAATGGGGTTGGAAAAACGACCTTTTTGAAAAGTGCCATGGGAATACTCCCCATGAGCTCCGGAAAGCTGATCTTTGACGGCAAGGATATTACCAGAATGAAAACCTTTAAGCGTTCCCTGGAAGGGCTGGGATATGTTCCCCAGGGAAGAGAGATTATTCCGCTCCTTACAGTGAATGAAAATCTGGAGCTTGGAGCCATGGGACATAAGCGGATCAAACTGGAGGAAAAGAAGGAATGGGTGTTAGGTTATTTTCCAGCCCTGCAGGTTCATATGAATCGAAACGGCGGTCTGTTATCCGGCGGTCTTCAGCAGCAGCTGGCAATCGCCCGCTGCCTCATGGGTGAGCCGAAGATGATCCTACTTGATGAGCCAACAGAAGGGATTCAGCCAAATGTGGTTATGGAGCTCGCGGAAATTCTGAAAAAGATAGGGAAGGAAACCGGGATTACAATTGCGGTTGTTGAACAGAACCTTAAATTTGCGAGAAGACTGGCTGAGGATTTTGTAATTATTCAAAAAGGAACTGTAGTTGCGCAGGGGAAGATGGATGAATTAGGTGAGGAGATTGTTAAGAAATATTTATCAGTGTAGTTACGAAGGAAATCTACAGATATGGGGCTCTCTGATGTTACCCAATTTTCGTTCCTTCCGATTGAAGTACAGGAATAATCGAATGTGAGGTTTTACATTGTAAAATCTTGAAAAATTACGGAAGAGGCTTTTTGCCTCTTCCATTTTTGATGTTATTATATGACTCTAATAGTTTACATAATTGGATTTATTTACAAGTTAAAATCCCAGTATTCATATGAGATAATGTACTTATCTATAAAAATTAAGGAGTGCTGTAAGTGAATCGTAAAATCTTATTTTTAATGTCTAAGTGTGTTGTTATTATTCTCCTACTGATCAGTCAAAATCCCAAAATAGTATCTGCAGATACAGGTGGTTTTACATATAATATGTATGAATCTGGAATTGCAATAACACACTACAATGGGAATGAAAGCAATTTAATTATTCCGCAGCAATTAGATGGTTATGTTGTGGTGGCTATCAGTCAGGATGCATTTTCTAACTCAACAACCCTTACGAGTATTGTAATCCCGGATAGTGTAACGTACATAGGAAACAATGCATTTAGCAATTGTTTCAATTTAGCCAGCATAAGATTTATGGGAGACGCGCCTACCATCGGGGAACAGGTCTTTGTTAACTGTAAATCCGAATTAACCCTTTATTATGAAATGAATAAAAGAGGATTTACGAATCCCTGGAATGGATTGACAACGGCTGTGTATAGCTCAGCACCCGGGGTATCAGTTACGGGGATTACCCTGGATACAACATCCACAACCTTATTGGTAGGAGAAACGATTGTCTTATTACCAACGGTATCTCCGGCAGAGGCTACGAATAAAAATATAAGATGGACAAGCAGCAATCCAAATGTAGCAGCCATTGATTCCTTAGGACAGATAACTGCATTAAAAAGTGGTGATGTTGAAATAACTGCAATGACAGAAGATGGGAGTTTTACAGCAGCCTGCAAGATCAGTATCATAAATACTTTGGTGGTTCCTAGTGCTGAGTTTGCAGTAGCACAAGATTATGATAAAGTAAAAGTATCCTGGAAGAGTGTTACCAATGCCACCGGTTATGAGATATATCGCTATAAGGTAGCCTATGATGACTATGTTAAAATAGCTACGGTGAGCTCTACTGAGTTTAAGGATAGCGGTTTATCAACAAATACGAAATATAGTTATAAGGTGAGAGCATATCGAACATTAGACAGTAAAACCATTTATAGTGATTTTACATCTGGGATCTCTGTAAAAACCTTGAATAAAAGTATCGGATCAACCCTATTTCTATATATGTCAAGCTTAAGTAATAGGAATAGTGTTTTTAATAAAGCAGTTCAATTACATTATGGTAATCCTACGAACACCTGTGCAATTACCGTAAGCGAAGCCTTTCGAAGATTAGGACTGGAAATACCAAACTCCATTGTTAGAACGAATCAGGTAGAGGATCATCTGGTTGCCAGAGGATGGAAAAGAGAAATGAATCTTAGTCTGATGCAGCCTGGGGATATTGGCTTTACAACTGACCGATATGGCAATTTATTAGGTGGACATTCAACACATGTATTTATATTTATGGGATGGGCAAATAAAGAAAAGACCTTAATGAATATCTGTGATAATCAAGTTAGCAGATATAGCACAGTGCTTCACACAAGAACTATTTATAAATCGAGTATCACCGATAAAACTGCATTTTTTTATCATACAGACCAAGCTAGCGTAAGTTCAATACTAAAGTTATCGTCACCCGTAAAAGCAACTGTGATGAACTATAACAGCGTAAAAGTTTCGTGGAAGTCAACCGCCAGTGCCTATGGATATAAAGTATACAGATCAACATCAAGATTTGGCTCCTTTGAAAAGATAGCAACAACGAAAAATACAAGCTATACTAACACGAAGCTTACAACGGGAAAAATGTATTATTATAAAGTAAGAGCCTATAACTATATCGGTCCTGCGACTATTTATGGAAGTTATTCCGATATCATTGCAATAGCGCCTACCTTATCAGCACCTGCGGCTTATGTAAGTTCCAATAGCAGTGGTAAAATTAAGCTTAAATGGAACGCAGTAAATGGTGCTAATGGTTATCAAATATATCAGTCTGCTTCAGAAAATGGATCATATACACGTGTTTCTATTACTTCAAAAAATCCGGTTTGACTAGTAAGAAATACTGTTATTATAAAATAAGAGCATATAGGAATGTTGGAGGGACTAAGGTTTATAGTAAATATACTTATATTAAGTTGAAAGTTCAATAGATGGTAAAAAGTCAGATTTATGTATTGAAAGGAATATGTGTGTATATATTCATCTGGACTTGCCTTACCATCCAGTAGTTGACGAAAAGATGTCAACTACAAGATGCCGGTCTGCGCCATCTGAATATATACACACATATTCCTCGCCTCAGTATGAGAATTTGATAGTTGAATTTATGAATGATAGTTCAATAAGTGAAAGTTCAGTAAGTGAAAGTTCAATAAGTGAAAGTTCAATAAGTGAAAGTTCAATAAGTGAAAGTTCAATAAATGAAAGTTCAATAAATGAAAGTTCATAAAAGTCCTTAAGCACAAATCTTACTAAAAGTGCTTAAGGACTATGATAAAAGGAGTGGGTATAGGCTCCTTCTATATAACTAATAATTTATCGGTATATTTATTTGTGAATCATTGATGGAATGGATGTCATTGAAATCTATCTCTGAACACGACCGGAAGCGTCTCCGCCGGCAAGCTTTGATACTTCATCAACAGTAACCTGGTTAAAGTCTCCTTCAATACTGTGCTTTAAACAGCTGGCAGCAACAGCGAATTCGATTGCCTTTTGTGGGGCATAATCCTGCAGAGTAGCATAGATTAATCCGGCGCCAAAGGAGTCCCCTCCGCCAACACGGTCAACGATATGCATGAGATATTTTTTACTGAAATAATAATCACTTCCATCATACAGCATTGCTGCCCAGTAATTATCATTTGCGGAAACAGATTCCCGTAAGGTAATTGCCACCTTCTTAAATCCAAACTCTTTCGTTAGCTGATAAGCTACCTCTTTATAGCCTTCATGATTTACTTTTCCGGTAGTAACATCTGTATCTGCTGCCTTAATACCGAAGACATCATGTGCATCCTCTTCGTTGGCGATACAAACATCTACGTATTTGCAGAGTTCACTCATAACTTCTTTTGCTTTTGCCTTTGACCAGAGTTTATTCCTATAGTTTAAATCGCAGCTGATGGTAATTCCTTTTTCCTTTGCATATTTACATGCATCCAGACAGATGGCTGCAACATTGTCGCCAAGAGCCGGAGTTATTCCGGTAAAGTGGAACCAGTCTGCACCTTCAAAGATGGTATCCCAGTTAAAATCCTCACTTGTAGCTGCCTGAATAGAAGAACCGGCACGGTCATAAATAACTTTAGAAGGTCTTTGGCTGGCACCTTTCTCTAAAAAGTAAATACCAACACGATCACCGCCCCGGGTGATATGTGTAGTGTCTACACCAAATTTTCTGAGGGAATTTACTCCTGCCTGCCCGATCTCATGTGCAGGAAGCTTTGTGACAAAGCTCGCATTTAATCCGAAATTAGCGAGAGAGACTGCGACATTAGCTTCGCCTCCACCATAGGTTGCCTGATAGGCTTCCGTCTGTACAAAACGGTTGTAGCCTTCTGGGGCAAGACGTAACATTATTTCACCAAAGGTTATAACTTTTTTAGACATATAAATCCTCCTTAATGCTTCTATTCTTAGATAAGTGTTAAACTCTTAAATATAAATTCTTAAATAATTTTTAAATATAAACTCTTAAATATAAATTCTGTAGCTACAGCAATTATGTGGATTTATTACATACTGTAGTTTACGAAAAACTAAGTTTACTTTTTTATTTTTGAACTAGATGTAATGCGAAATTTCCGTAATTACCTACCAAATAGACTGCTTTCAATTGATGAGTACTGTCATATTTCGCTGTATCCATATCAACCTGGTAACCACGCATTTCTAAATGATAAATAGCTCTTTCAATATAATTTGTAGCTATTGCTATATGTCCATTTGCTCCAAGATAGGGAGTTTTCATGATTTCAAGGCCTGTTCCGGAAAAGATGGAAGAGGCTCTGTCATCCGTTTTAAAATCAAAAATCTGTTCAAAAGTATCCGCCAGTGTCACGGCTTCAGCTTCACTATTCATATTAATTCCAACATGAGCTATTTTAAAACCTAACATAGATGAGATGGCTTGTTTTGTAAGAACTGTAATCTCAGCAAAATTTTTACTCCTGATTAAATCATTACTAACCATCCAGCTTCCGCCGCAAGCTATGATCTTACGAAAATCTAGATAGGTATTTAAATTAGCGGGGCTAATTCCACCAGTGGGCATAAATTTCATAGTAGTATATGGGGCTGCCATGGCTTTAATCATATTTAAACCACCGCTTGCTTCCGCTGGGAAAAACTTTACAACCTCAAGCCCATGTTCTAGTGCCTGCTCAATATCGCTAGGATTTGTACAGCCCGGTAAGATGGTGATATTTCTGTCAACACAGTACTTTACAATCTTAGGATTTAAACCGGGGCTTACGATAAACTTAGCACCTGCTGCGATTGCACGATCAACCTGTTCTGTTGTTAATACAGTACCGGCACCAAGTAACATTTCAGGAAATTCGGTGGCAATGATGCGAATAGAATCCTCAGCGGCAGCAGTACGAAAGGTAACTTCAGCACAGGGAAGGCCGCCATCACAAAGTGCTTTTGCTAAAGGAGCTGCATCTTCTGAATTCTCTAAGGCTATTACAGGTACAATTCCAATTTTCGAAATACGTTCTAAAATCTCATTCATAATTCTTACCCTATGATCTGATCATTTGTTCAGACTCATATTTTCCTTTCATTTTGAAGTATTGATGATTGGTTATAGAGGAGGCCATAATTGAATTGATAATTTGATCATGGCGTTTAAAGTTTTTCTATGTAGTCTAACTTATAAAGGTAGTTTAACCGATAAAGAAAAAAGTTTCATAATATGAAACAAGGTTTCAAAAATGTTGTAATTTGAGTATAAGTTTGATATAGTAATTTGTCAAGAGCTTATTGTTGTGTTTTTTTTCTATAACTGTTACTATAATTTGTGAGAGGTTGTCTTTAACTTCTGGCAAAGGTGTTGTATTTGCGCTTGTATAGTTTTATAACGAGAATTCAAGAAGGTGAATAAGAAATGGCAGACAAAAATATAAATGATGTGAAAAATCCGGTTCAATCCGCGGAACGAATATTTGGAGTTCTAGAGATGTTGGCTGTTACAGGACCCATAGGTCTTGTAGAATTAAGCACCAAGCTGGTATTGCATAAAAGTACCGTACATAGATTACTGTTATCATTAATTTGTATGGGATATGTGAATCAGGATGAAGAAACAGGAAAATATATGCTTTCCTTTAAGATTGTAGAGTTATCCGGAAAAATATTGTCAAAGGTTGATATCATAACCAAGGTACGCCCATTTATTGAGGAATTGGCCAATTCCTGCAGAGAAACGGTGCATTTTGTGCAAAGAAGAGGAACTGATGTATTTTATTTAGAAAAAGTGGCACCTCTGAATCCCCAGGAAAGTGCTATTCGGATGGCGTCACAGGTAGGATTTTCCAGACCATTATACTGCTCAGCTGTAGGAAAGGCAATCCTAGCAGAAATGAAGGACGATGAGATAAAGTATATCTGGGACAACAGCGTAGTTGAGAAAAAGACAGAAAAAACAATTACCGGATACCAGGAGCTTCAAATGGAATTAGCCCAAATCCGGGAAAAGGGATATGCACTGGATAATGAAGAGAATGAAATTGGCGTAAGATGTATTGCAGCCTGCATAAAGAATCATAATGGAATACCCAATAATGCATTTAGTATATCGGCACCCGTAGGCCGAATGACAGATGAACGTATTGCAATATTGGCCCAGGACGTACTTAAAACAAGGATGATAATTCAAAAAGCACTAGGGCACTGAATATATTTCAGATAAAATGCTATTTGTATCATGTTCTAAAAGAGCATTAACTATTGTAACAGGATACAGAGGAAACAGTAATTTAAGAGGAATTTAATTTATGATACATTTATCTAGTTTTCATTTAACAGAGCGGGAAGTGGCGAATCCGAATATCTATCCCTATCATGTATTCGCAAAGAAGGAGGATAGACATATCCGGTTCGATCATATCACCATATTTTATGGAGGCAATGCATCCGGAAAGTCCACACTTCTCAACATAATGGCTAATACCTTAGGGTTGGAGGGGAAAGAATATGCCACCTGTAATAAATATGGAAGAGAGCGCTATTTTGAGAGGTTTATTAGAGAATGCAGTTATGTGCTTGGCGAAGATGAGGAGGGCAACAGCTACCAGTCGATTCCCGTTGGAAGCCGGTATGTGAAGAGCGAGGATATCCTTTATGAGATTAAGAAGATTCAGCAGGAGACGGTTCTTCAGGAAGGGTATATCTATGAGCAGGTAAGGAAAGGGATGTCTAAGCAGCAAAAGGAAGAATTGACGGGCTCAAAGAAAATGTGGAATGAGATAGAGATTCTGAAGTTTGCCCAGGAGAAGTATTCCAATGGGGAGACCACATTACAGATGCTGTTAGATTATTTGAGGCCGGATGCATTATATCTATTGGATGAGCCGGAGGTTTCGCTTTCACCAACGAACCAGGTGCTGTTAGCTCAGGAGATTAATACATTGGCAAGATTTTTGAACTGTCAGTTCATTATATCAACACATTCACCATTTTTACTTGGAACCTTGAATGCCCGGATTTATAATTTGGATGGACGTGATTTTGATACTGTGACATGGACAGAGCTAGAGAATGTTCTGTTTTATTATAAATTTTTTAAAGACAGGGAGAAGGAGTTTAAAGGCGAGATTTAATTAAGTGTACTATATTTCAACTGATAGGAGGGGATTTTACCCTCCTTTTGTTATATGGAAATTTTTTTATTCCATAAAATTACAAAGTTTAGATTTATTTAATAAAGTTCAGTTAAATGTTAATTGATACCATCCCAAAAGATAGATATAATATAAAATAATGTAAAGGGATATTATTAGAAGAAAGAAATACAATACAGTATAGATTCGAACAAATTTTTTGGAGGAAATGTAATGTCGTTTATCACATTTGAAAATGTATATAAAGAATATGGTATGGGAGAAAATACAGTGCGTGCGCTTAATTCAGCTTCGTTCTCAGTGGAAAAAGGAGAGCTGGCGGTGATCTTAGGCTCATCTGGAGCAGGTAAGACCACAGCTCTAAATATACTCGGTGGTATGGATACTGCGACCAGAGGTACAATACTCTTTGACGAAACGGATATCACTCATTGGAACGAGTCCCAGCTATGCGGATATCGTCGTAATGATGTAGGCTTTGTATTTCAGTTTTATAATCTGGTACCCAATCTGACTGCCTTGGAAAATGTGGAGCTGGCAGCACAGATCTGCCCGGACAGCCTGGATGCTGTCAAAACTCTTCAAGAGGTAGGCCTTGGTGAGCGGATTAATAATTTTCCCGCTCAGCTTTCCGGAGGTGAGCAGCAAAGAGTTGCCATTGCTCGGGCATTGGCGAAGAATCCAAAGCTTTTATTGTGCGATGAGCCAACAGGAGCTCTGGATTATGTGACCGGTAAGCAGGTACTGCAAATCCTTCAGGATACCTGTAGAAACCAGGGAATCACCGTAATTATTATTACCCATAATAGTGCTATAGCACCAATGGCAGACCGGGTATTGCGTTTTAAGAGCGGCAAGGTAATTGATATGACCGTTAATCCCAAACCGGTAAATATCGCGGAAATTGAGTGGTAGTATTGGGGGTCTGATCGGAAAACAAGGGGGCAGATAAGGGTAAGTGTGAAAGAAAGTCACTTTCAAACTATTTATTAAGGCCTATTCACAAAGCGAATATATTCGCTTCTGGATTAGGTCATCAAAAAGTGAAAGGCACGGGTATATTAATGAAAAAAAGTGCTTATATAAAGGATATTAAATCTACGCTAAAAAAGAATCTGTCCAGATTTATTGCCATTGTTGCAATGACGGCTCTGGGAACCGGCGTTTTCACCGGCTTCAAGGTAGGATGTTTGGACGTTTTCGATAATGCGGACCGGTTCTATGACCATCAGAATACCTATGATATTAAAATTGCTTCTACCCTTGGACTGACGGAGGAGGATCTTGAGGTCTTGTCCCAGGTGGAGGGGGTTCGTACCGCATATGGCGATTACAGCATGGATGTAAAGTTGAAGCAGAATGGTGAGAGTCTGCTTTTAGCGAATCTATCTACTCTGGACGAAAGAGGAATGAATGAACCCTATATCCTGAAGGGCAAGCTTCCTGTTAAGCCTGGGCAGGTTGCGGTAACGGAACGATTTCTTAATGATACCGGTCTTAAGTTAGGAGATACTATAACTCTGGAAGCTTCGGAGGATGAAAAGGAAGCTGGGAAGGACGCTGAGAATGAGGAAAGCTTATCAGATTCCGGTAAGAGTATGGAAGCAACCGATACGGAGACAGACACTGCAACGGATTCATCCGCTGATATAGACGAAGCTGATTCAGAGACAGAGGAACTGAACATAACCGTGGAGGAGGACGTTTCCACACCTAAGCTGGCAGTAACGGAGTATGAGATTACCGCCTTGGTTCTTAGCCCTCTGGATATCGCGAATGCAGAGGAAGGGCTTGCAAACTCCTCCTTTTCCACCAGCAGCAGTGACTATATGTTATTCACGGTAGATGGATGTATTGACAGTGATATTATTACCTCTATCTATCTGACATTAGATGGTGCACAGGAACTGGATGCTTACTCGGAGGAGTATCATTCGCTGGCAGAGAGTGTTGCTGACAATATTAAGGATACTCTGGTGGATCAAAGGCAGCAGGTTAGGTATGACAAGGTAGTAGGAGAGGCGAATCAGAAGCTTATTGATGCGGAAGCAGAGCTGGCGGATAAGATGGCAGAGGCGGATCAGAAATTCGCGGATGCGCAGATAGAAATAAATGATGGCTGGGATAGCTATCATGAAGGTTTGACCGAAGTAAAGGAGAATAAAGTAAAGCTTGAAGACGGGCAGAAGGAGCTGACAAAGGCTAAGAAATCAGCCGAAGAGAAGTTTGTTTCTGCTCAGAAGGAGCTGGATACGAATAAAGCAAAGCTAGAGGCTGGTGAAGATAAGCTTAACAGCGAGGAAGCTGCTGCACTCAAGGAGTTTGCGACCTATGAACAGCAGTTATCAAAGAATCAAAAGGAGCTGAATCAGAAGAAGGATGAAGCGAAGGCTGGATTATCCGGCATCGTGGAATCTTTATCAGCAGATGCCCAGTCAATTTGGAAGAGTACGGAGACTCAGTCAGTATGGACGGCTATGATAGAAGATGGGAAAGCTGCAGCACCATATTTGTTAGCTGTCGAGAAAGGGGAGACTCCTTCCGGCAGTCAAACGAATGCATATAATCAGGCAATGGCGCAGCTGCAGACAGATACACAGAAGCTGGCAGGTAATTTCGTTATGGGTGGGGCTCCATTAACGGAGGATCAGATTAAGACTTTCTCCTCTTTGGCGGTTCAACAGGGTACCTTGGATTATAGCCAGGAGCTCTTAAGTGGCAGCTCAGCTACCCTTGCAGCAAAGAAGTCGGATGCCCTTTCGCAAATCTCGGCTTCCAGGAAGGAAATTAAAGAAGGCAAAGCAAAGCTGGTGAAAGGCCAGAAGGAGCTTGGTACAAAGAAAGCGGAAGCAGAGCAGCAGCTGGAGGAAAAGCAGGCAGAACTGGATGACGGTCTTACAAAGCTTGAGGATGCCGAGCAGGAATTAAAGGAGGCAGAAGCAGAACTGACAGATGGCCAGGCAGAGCTGGATGAGAAAATGGCAGATTATCAGACCTCTATAGCAGAAGCAAAGCAAAAAATTGCTGATGGTAAAGCAGAGGTTGCTGATATTGGAGAGGCAAAGTGGTACGTATGGGATCGTTATGATAACGATAGCTTTTCCGGAGTAGATAGTGATATAGGCTTTATTGAGGCCGTAACTAGAGCATTTCCGATTATTTTCTTCCTGGTAGCAATCCTGGTTTGTCTGACTACGATGACCAGAATGGTGGAGGAGGATCGGTCCTTAATCGGTACTTATAAATCTCTCGGCTATGCCAAATATCAAATCAGTATGAAATACCTCATTTATGCAGGTCTTGCTTGTTCCGTCGGCGGAATACTGGGAAATATACTTGGCTTTTGGGGATTACCGGAGGTACTTCGCATCATTGCAAACCGCCTCTATGTAATACCTGACTATAAACTTTCCTACTATCCAAGCTATGGCTTGGGCAGCTTTGGGCTGTTTCTGGTGGGGATTGTGGGAGCAACGGTGTTCTCCTGTGCTGAGATGCTGCATGAACGACCGGCAGAGCTGATGAGACCGAAGCCACCGAAGGAAGGCAGTCGTATTTTATTGGAGCGAATTCCATTTATCTGGAAGCGTCTTAAGTTCTTAAATAAAGTGACCTGCAGAAACCTGTTCCGTTACAAGAAAAGAGCACTTATGACGATTATTGGAATTCTTGGCTGTATGATGTTGATTGTGCTTGGTTTTGGTGTAAGGGACACTGTTGGCGGGCTCATGTCCGATCAGTTTGACAAGGTAACTGTTTATGATGCGGTTGTAGTAACCGATGATCTTACAGCGGAAGAAAGAGATGTGCTGAAGGAGGAATGGAAGGCTTCCGGGATGGTAGAGGAGGATCAGCAGTTGCAGATTAGCTCCCTGACTCTCTGGAAGGACAGCCGCAGTGTGGAGATAACCGTTATGGTGATCCCAGATGATGTGGATTTAAGCACCTACGTCCATCTTAAGAATCTTTCTACAGGAAAGAAGATGACTCTTCCAAAGGAAGGACTTGTAGTTACGCAGAATGCTGCAAAGCAGCTGAAGATAGAGAATGGGGACACAGTTTCGTTACAGAATGAGGATAATCTGGAATATGACTTCCCTGTAGCCTTTGTCACTGTCAATAATGCGGGTAATTATATCTATGTCAGTGAAAGCTGTTATCAGGCGGCCTTTGGAGATTATGACGGTTCCGCTTATTTACTGAATATGACGGCTGAGGACAATAGTGAGAGCTGGTTGAACAAGCTTTCAGAGGATGAGAGAATTCTCACGGTTAGCAGCAGCCAGCATTTGCGAGATGCCTTTGGGGATATGAAGAAAATTGTCAACATGGTGGTATACCTCTTAATTGGTATGTCAGCGGTATTGGCATTCACTGTATTGTTCACACTCTCCAATATTAATGTAAGCGAGCGGGAAAGAGAGCTGGCTACCATGAAGGTGCTTGGCTTCCAACCGAGAGAGGTGGCTTCCTATATCAATAAGGAGACTATTATACTTACCCTGTTTGGAATTCTTCTCGGTATGCCGGCAGGTTATGGAATTACCTATGCAATACTTGCAAATGTCAGCATTGCAGATACCGCTTTTAATGTCAGGGTTTCTTTATTTGCTTACTTAGCAGCGGCGGTACTTACCATGATATTTACTTTATTAGTGAACAAAATTACGGATAAGGCTTTGAGGAAGATTAACATGGTTGAGGCCTTGAAGAGTGTGGAATAGGAGATTGTAATAGGAACCTTGAATTAAAGCAGGAAATAGATTAAATGAGGTATCTGTTTCATTAGAAATCTAATATATATTCTGGATAGAAACAGAATAAAACCCTGACAACAATTTTACGAAAGGTTGTCAGGGTTTTTTATATAGAAAAACTTCAATTGAAAACTTGTTTTGACAAGTCGATTCAATTGAAGACGAGGCCATTATTCTAGCAGCATGAATATCATGCATCATTGTGTTCTGATTGGTACATCAACTGAAAGAATTGCTTCGGGGTCACACCATATTCATTTTTAAAGGCACGAAAGAAATTAGAATAATCTCCGAACCCACAACGTTCATAAACCTGTGTAATGGGGATCCCCTGTAAAATCAGTTCCTTAGCCAGTATCAATTTCTTTTGGACAATAAATTTATGGAGGGTAGTCCCCGAATACTTTTTAAATTCCCGCAATAGGTGGAAACGGCTTAGATAAAACTGCTGGGATAGTTCTTCAATCGTTATGGCTTCCTCCAGATGGGAATTGATATAATCAATGATTTCCTCAATCAAACTGCTTTTTTCAAAGGTGATGTTATAACGCTCTGTTTGAAAGAACAGCAGGTTATTCAACAGAATTAACAGCTCAGTAACATATGCCCGGTATAAAAGCTCCAGTCCCATCCCGGAATAATTCTCAAGTTTTAGGAGTTTATGCAAGATGGTTCGAATGCTCTGCTGGGCTTCCACATCAGCTCGAATGACATTCTCCTTCCCTTCATCCTCAAAACAGCGAATTAGATTCGTATTCTCGGTGCAGAGAGAAGATAGAAAATTCCTATTCAGCCAAATAACAATTCGTTCGTAGGGTGTTTCCGAGTTATGAATAATGGGCTGATGCAGCTCCTTTGAATTTATTAAGATAATATCCCCAGGCATTAGCTGATAGGACTTGCCTTCAATCATATAGGTAACATCACCTGAGATGAAATAATAGCATTCATAAAAATCATGATGATGCAGGCTAACCTTTCCAAGCCCCGTGTCGGAGTAGTGAAAAATTTCATAGTCATTGGAGAGCATTGTTTGACGAGTGCTATAGGCCTGTGTTCTCTTTCTCATTTTAACACCTAGCTTTCTTTATTTAAGACAAATTAAATCTAAAATCGGCTGCTTTATTGCCGGGTATCTTCTATCACATCCGTATAGAAATGAGTGGAGGAAGTGATTCATAATCTTATCGATCATTTTATCACAGCAATTTTTGCAAGTCAAATAGCATTTAAAACATAGGAGCAGCCACAGTTTCTTGTTATAATTATCGATATAAATAATTGATAAATTAACCTGTAGGGCTAGGAATAATCTTTTCCTGGGAAACGAGATATAAACGAGATATATATGGAAAACACCCTATTATCGTTCCAAGGAGGAGTATTCTTAGTACCTGGATTTTACGTAAAGGAGTAATAATTCTATGTTTGGCGGCAATTTTTTACTAAAGGGTAAGACAGCAGAAACTTTATATCATGATGTTGCAAAATGTGCTCCAATCTATGATTACCACTGCCATCTTTCCTCAAAGGAGATTTATGAGGATGAAGTATTCTCAGATATTTCAGCTCTATGGTTGAAATATGACCATTACAAATGGAGAGCAATGCGATATGCAGGGGTTGCGGAGGAAATGATTACTGGCAATGGAAGCAGTATTGATAAATTCACCGCCTGGGCAAAAACCTGCGAACGATTGATCGGGAGCCCGTTATATCATTGGGCGAATATGGAGCTGCAAACCTATTTTGGTGTACAAAGTATTTTGAAGGAAAGCAATGCAGAGGAGCTCTATCATTTTTGTAACCAGAAAATTAAATCGGAAGCCCTATCACCTGTAAAGATGATTCAAAATTCCAAGGTAAAGCTAATCTGTACTACGGATGATCCCTTGGATGATTTAAACTTTCATAAGCTGATCCTGGAAGAACGTCAGCTTGACTTTGCCGTGCTGCCTACCTTCCGCCCGGATAAGGCATTAAATATTGGCAAGGATGGATTTCAGGATTATGTGGGGAGTCTAGGTGTGGTGACTGGATTGTCCATCAAAACTTATGCTGATTTTATGAAGGGATTAAATAATCGAATTGAATATTTCAGCGCGAATGGATGCCTGTTGTCGGATCATTCTCTGGAGAGTCTGGGCTGCGTTGAAGTCTCAGAGGAAGAGATTAGCGATATCTTTCTAAGGAGAATGCAGGGATTAGCAATCACAAAGGAAGAGGCAGAAAAGTTTAAGCAGCATACCTTAATTTTACTAGCAGCAGAGTACCATAAAGTTAACTGGGTGATGCAGTTACATATTGGAGCCTACCGCAATACAAATACAGAACAGTTCAAGAGACTGGGAGTTGATGCAGGCTATGATATTATGAACGATTTTAATGTGATGGAGCCATTGGCACAACTTCTGAATGAGATGGAAGGGCGTAAGGGACTTCCTAAAACGGTACTGTATACCTTAAATGCTAAAGATAACCTTGTGTTGTCTGCTTTACCTCATTGTTTTGCAGAGGATGAAATTGCAGGCAAGGTACAATTTGGGCCGGCCTGGTGGTTCTGTGATAATAAAGAAGAAATCAGCAAGCACTTAACAGCCATAGCAAATCAGGGAATGTTAGCGGATTTTGTTGGAATGTTGACCGATTCCAGAAGCTTTCTCTCTTATGTGAGACATGATTATTTTAGGCGAATCCTTTGTAATTACATAGGAGAACTGGTGGATAACGGAGAATTTGAAGCAGATGAAAAGCTACTCACCGGTATCGTAGAAGGCATCTGCTATAAGAATATAATTAAATATTTAGAAATGGAGGAATAAGTATGAAGTTATCATTTCGTTGGTATGGAGCGGATGATGCAGTGAAGCTGGGATACATCAGACAAATCCCTAATATGCATAGCATTGTAACCGCAATCTATGATGTACCCGTTGGTGAGGTGTGGAGCGAGGAAAGCATCAGCAGCTTAAAAGCAGAGGTCGAGAAGGCAGGTTTGCACTTTGACGTTATCGAGAGTGTGCCTGTTCATGAGGACATTAAGCTGGGAGCATCTACAAGACAGCAGTATATTGAGAATTATAAGGAAAATATCAGAAGGCTTTCTAAAGCAGGAGTCAAAGTGATTTGCTATAATTTCATGCCTGTATTTGACTGGACTCGTACTCAGTTAGATAAGGAGCTAGAGGATGGTTCTACAGCACTTGTATATTATAGAGAGCAATTAGAAAAAATGGATCCTTTAACCGGAGAGTTATCTCTTCCGGGCTGGGATAGCAGTTATACCAAGGATAAGCTGGCAGAAATCTTTGCAAAGTATGCACAGGTGGACGAAGAAAAGCTATGGTCCAATTTGGAATACTTTTTAAAGGAGATTATTCCTGTAGCCGAGGAATGTGACATACTAATGGCGATTCACCCGGACGATCCGCCGTATCCAATCTTTGGATTGCCCAGAATTATTACAAATGAGGCGAATTTGGATCGTTTCCTAAAGCTGGTGGACAACAAGTACAATGGACTTACCTTCTGTACCGGATCCTTGGGAAGCGGAAGCTTCAATGATATTGTAAGAATGGTTGATAAATACTCAGCCATGGGACGAATTCATTTTATGCATATCCGTAACGTAAAGCTATTGGAGGACGGAAGCTTTGAAGAGAGTGCTCACTTCTCCCCATGTGGCTCCCTTGATATCGTGGAGATTGTGAAGGCACTTCATAAGAATAACTATACCGGGTATGTTCGTCCGGATCACGGCAGAATGATTTGGGGTGAGACTGGAAGACCGGGCTATGGTCTTTATGACAGAGCACTTGGTGCAATGTATTTGACCGGTATCTGGGAGACTCTTGAAAAATCAGGACAATAAGTGAATCAGGACAATAAGTGGATCAGGACAATAAGTGGATAGGACATTAATAGGATAAGGACATTAATAGGATAAGGGCAATGATAGTATGTTCATTAACTGCAACAAGTGGCTATTCAGTTATCGAATGAAGATAAAAATGAAAGGAACGAAGAAGAATGAAATTACCGTTTTCTGTTGATTTAAATAATAAAGTAGCAGTTGTTACCGGAGGCGCCGGAGTACTTGGTGGATACTGGGTAGATGCTTTGGCATCCTGCGGTGCAAAGGTAGCAATCCTTGACCGTAATCTGTCACAGGCAGAGAGAAGAGCTGACGAGGTGAAGGCGGCAGGTGGTATTGCAATTGGTGTTGAGGCGGATGTTCTTAGCAAAGAAAGTCTTCACAAAGCCCATGAGCTTGTGCTCCAGCAGTTCGGAGCCTGCGATATCCTGCTAAACGGAGCAGGCGGTAACCACCCGAAGGGTACTACTACCAAAGAATACCTTTATCCGGAAGATTTAAATAACGAGGCAGAGGATCTTATTACCTTCTTTGATCTGGATGAACAGGGAATTCGATTTGTATTTGATCTTAATTTCCTGGGAACCCTGCTTCCATCTCAGGAGTTTTCTAAGGATATGATTGGCAGAAAGGGTTGTACGATTATTAATGTATCCTCAATGAATGCCTATACTCCTTTGACTAAGATACCGGCATACTCCGCGGCAAAGGCTGCAATCTCAAACTTTACACAGTGGCTTGCAGTTCATATGTCTAAGGTTGGTATTCGTGTGAATGCCATCGCGCCTGGATTCTTTGTGACCAATCAGAATGAAGCACTTCTTAAGACAGAAGATGGCGGCTTTACACCACGTGCAGAGAAGATTCTAAATAGCACACCGATGAATCGCTTTGGTGAACCGGAGGAATTGTTAGGAGCGCTGTTATTCTTGGTGAATGAGGATGCCTCCAGCTTTGTCAACGGAATTGTAATTCCGGTAGATGGCGGATTCTCAGCGTATTCAGGGGTATAACATTTCAGAGGTTTTGATACGTTCAATCTATTGATCAAATGTGTGAAATATTCTGGGGAGTTAGTTAATAGAAATATACCTCACAGTTAATTTCGTTATGGATGAATTAAGTGCTACCTATAGAGTCATAACTAATTATTAAATAATGAAAAGAAATAAAACACGATGAAATGCAAAATTAATCGTGTTTTATTTCTTTTACACTCTTGTTGTGTCCATATTATTTATTTATGTCAATCATCAGCTGTATCTTATGCAATTATAATTTCATTATAAACATAGCTATTTTTATAAATATATTCCGGTGCTATATCAATATCACCATTATGCCACACGATTACTCCGTACTCTACTTTTGCACTTTTAAATTCAATTTCATTCTCCAATGG
>JAQZBD010000086.1 GCA_029239235.1 Herbinix sp. | reverse complement strand
CTCCGGATTTACTATAAAATCTCCCAAATACTCACTTTCAATCCTCAGACCCTTACTCCGGATAGCGTCTTTTCTGGCTCCCCTGGCATAAAAGGTAACGTGAGGATATGTTCTGGCTAGTGCACCTCCGATGATTCCGCCAACTCCGCCGATACCAACTACACATATTCTACTGTTTTCAAATTTATTTTGCATTATATCATCCCTCACCTTTTATTTGTTTCATATAAGAACAATTTATCAAATTAATCCTTATATCTGCTGACTCTTTATATTTTAATCAATTATACACCATATATCAATTGAAGAAATCACTTTTATGTTCTATATTGAAACATTTTATCGAATTTGGACCAAAAGCAACGGAACCTGGTTCAGATGCTACTGATCTTTATCTTCAAGTGCTTACCCAAAATAACGGTTATCAAAGTGTTACCGCAAAACAGTTGGATATCAGAAGAGCCACTCTTTAGAGATATCTGAATCGCTCTTGAAATTAATGGCATACGATAAATTTAAAAATACCCTATATACGAAGGCAAAAGTTTTGCACCATTCCTATACAGGGTATTATATTTTTTTCTTCTCTTCTACAATCCGCTAAATCTGATACTCTGATGATTCTTCGTCTAACTCGAACGGAGTTACCTGATATACATAATAATTCAGCCAATTCGTATACATCGCATTCGCGTGCGCTCTCCATACAAGATTCGGTCTGTACTCCGGTTGATCATCCGGATAGTAGTTCTTAGGCAGATCAATCTCAAGGCCTTTTCCGATATCTCTCTTATATTCCTTATCTAAGGATATGCGGTCATATTCCGGATGTCCGGTAACAAAGATCTGTTTACCATCCTTCGCGATTACAATAAACACCCCTGCTTCATCCGATTCAGCAAGTATCGTCAGATCCTCACATTTTTGAATCTCTTCTCTTGAAACAGTCGTATGCCTGGAATGGGGTGCATAAAATACATCATCAAATCCTCTGACAAATGGCACTCTTTTTTCTAATACCTTATGTTCAAAGATACCAAACATCTTACTATCAAGCCCCGTCTTTTTAATTCCATAGTGGTAATATAAGCCCGCTTGTGCTCCCCAGCAGATATGCAGAGTTGAAGTTACATTCTTTTTTGACCACTCCATAATCTTTGCGAGCTCTCCCCAATATGTAACTTCCTCGAAGTCCATCTGTTCCACAGGAGCTCCGGTGATAATCAGACCATCGAAGCGACGATTTTTAATCTCATCAAAGGTTTGATAAAACTGATCCAAGTGGCTGGTAGGGGTATGTGTACCCACATAGCTCTCTGTCGTTAGAAATGTTACATCCACTTGAAGAGGGGTGTTGGAAAGACTGCGCAGCAGTTGAACCTCAGTATCCTCCTTGACAGGCATCAGGTTTAAGATTGCAATCTTAAGCGGACGGATATCCTGGTGCATCGCCCGGGATTCATCCATTATGAATATGTTCTCATCTTCAAGAATTTTTTTTGCAGGTAAATCACTCTGAATTTTAATCGGCATTCTTAATCACCATCTTCTTTATTATTTCAAAACAGGCGCAAAATACGCACATAACATGCCTACCTCTACGCACCTCCCACGGCGTTACTCCGTACCTTTGCAGGATTATATTACAATTTCTGATAAATAATACAACTTTGATTATGGGTTGGAGCTTTAAGATTAATAATCTATCAACTCCAACCCATTTTATCATTTTAATTATTGATTATCATAGCATGTTCTTTCAAATAAATCAATAAATATTCATATTCCTTACCATCTCAATAATCTCTTCTTCAGTTATTACCGAAACCCCAAGCTCTTGAGCTTTTGTCAGCTTGCTGCCTGCATTTTCGCCCGCTACAACATAATTGGTTTTCTTAGATACACTGCCAGATATCTTTCCTCCATAGTTCTTAATCAACTCTTCCATCTCACTTCTGCCCATGGTCGGTAAGGTTCCGGTGATTACAAAAGTCATTCCTGTAAAACGTTGGTCTGTATTTGAAGCAATTTCCTTGCTATCGAAATTCATACCCGCCTGCTCTAATCTTGATAAAATCAGCTGATTCTCCTTTAAGGAAAAGAACTCCACAATTGCATTTGCACTAATACCGCCAACATCATTAATGGAAATTAATTCATCGTAGGAAGCATTGGCCAAGTCATGCAAGGATTTAAAATATCTCTTTAATTCTGCACCGGCCTGTCTTCCAATATTCTTAATTCCCAATCCGGTGATTAATCGGTCTATATCATTATCTTTACTGTCTTCAATTGCTTTTAAAAGCTTATCCGTATTCTTTTCTTTTCCGATTAATCCTTTTTCAATTAGTTCATCTCGGTAGTTTTTCAGGTAATAGATATCCGCAATGTCCTTTAAATATCCTTCTTTTATCAACACTTCTACATATGCATCCCCAAAACCCTTGATATCCATAGCATTACGACCCACAAAGTTTGTAATATGCTGGCTCAACTGTGCCGGACAATTGATATTAGTACATTTCGTGTCTGCGGTATTCTCATCCCTTGTGGTAGGAGCTCCACAGCTTGGACATGCAGCCGAGATATTAAATGGAACGGTGTCTTCCGGGCGTTTTGATTTTATAACCGATAGTACCTCCGGTATAATCTCTCCCGCCTTCCTCACCAGAATGGTATCACCAATTCTTACGTCTAATTCGTTAATACGATCCTGATTATGAAGAGTTGCTCTCTCCACATTCGTACCGCAAAGACGAATTGGTTCAAAGATTGCAGTTGGAGTAATTCTACCGGTTCTTCCTACCGACAGACGGATATCCTTTACCACTGTTTCTTTTTCCTCTGGAGGATATTTATACGCAATCGCCCACTTTGGAACCTTTGAGGTAGTTCCAAAATATTCTCTGTCGGCAAGGCTGTCAACCTTTACTACTGCACCGTCGATATCATAAGCTAAGCTGCCTCGGGCTTCCCCAATTTCAGCAATAGCATTCCAAACCTCCTCAGCTGTCTGACATTTCTGATATCCTTCTATTACTTTAATGCCCTGGTTTTTCAACCATTCCAGCGTTTCGGAATGGGAATGAAACGTAATTCCTCTTGCTTCCTGTACATTAAAGACAAATAGGGACAGCTTACGTTCCTTTACAACCTCCGGATCTAATTGGCGCAATGTTCCGGCAGAACAATTCCGTGGATTTGCAAAAAGCTTCTTGCCCGCTGCTTCCAAACGTTCATTAACAGCTTCAAAGTCCTCATTTTTCATATGAACTTCACCACGCACCTCGAGATAAGGAACCGGCTCTTTTAATTTCGTAACCACGTCTCTGATCATTTTTACATTCTCAGTAACGTCTTCACCTTGATTTATACCATCGCCACGGGTTACCCCCATGGTTAATATCCCATCTGTGTATCTTAGCGATATCGAAAGTCCATCTATTTTTTTCTCTACAATGAATACAGTCTCAGGACGCTCTCTTTTAATTTTCTCGACAAAATTAAAAACCTCGTCTTTATCAAATACATCCTGCAAGCTTAACATAGGCACGTTATGCTTAACCAAAACTCCCGCTTCCCGCTTTGCAGTTCCACCAACCTTTTGTGTGGGTGAGTCTACACTGGCATACTCTGGGTGTTCTTGTTCCAGCTTTCGTAACTGAAGGGATAGCTGATCATATTCATAATCAGTAATCTCAGGATCATCTTGATTATAATATTTGTCATTATGGTATTTTAGCTGCTCGCGTAATGTTTCAATTTCCTGCTTAATATCCATGGTTCTCTAAACCTTCCTTATTACCTGAATTTCGATCTCTGATATTCATCTTCATTGAATGACTAGATCGAGTACTTTTACCTGTTGGGCTTACAAAAACTCTTTTTGATTGCTCGCTGTCACTTTCGTTTCTAACTTGTACTTTTTTATCGAGTGAGTTTTTTTCATATTTACTACTATGGTTACTTCCGTTTTTACTATTATCATATCTATTCTTTCCATGATAAGCCTTCCCATGTTTGTCCTTTTCATGACTAATTCTCTCATGCTCAGTCTTCTCATGTTTGCCTTCTTCATGATTTAACTTTTTATACTCGGACTTCTCACGATTGCCACCTTCATGTTTTAACTTCTTATACTCTGTCTTCTCACGCTTGCCTTCTTCATGTTTTAACTTCTTATACTCTGTCATCTTATGATCAGTCTTTTTATGACCAGTCTTCTCATTTCTGTTCTCGTTATGATTTAACTTTATATAATCAGTCTTCTCATTTCTGTTCTCACCATGATTTAACTTTATATAATCAGTCTTCTCATTTCTGTTCTCACCATGATTTAACTTTTTATAATCAGTCTTCTCAGACTTGTCTTTTTCATGCTTAATCTTCACATGTTCCGTTTTTTCATACTTATTCTTGTCATATTTACCCTTATTAAATTTGGTTTTATCCGACTTACTCTTATCATGCCTATTCTTATCGGTTTTACTTTTTTCTGGAACCCTCGTCTCATGTTTTATCTGATCTATTTTCTGATCTTTTTGTTGCTGAAATGTCTGACTTAGCTCTTCAATTTCTTTTTCCGTAACATTTCGATAATCCCCGGTTTTTAGTCTTCCCAACTGAATATTCATAATTCGAACTCTGGTTAATTCCACTACCCGGTAGTCAAAGTATTCACACATTCTTCTAATCTGTCTATTTAATCCTTGGGTAAGTATGATGTTAAATGTATATTTATCCAGCTGAGTAACCTTACAAGGGTTTGTGACTGTATCAAGTATGGGAACACCGGTGGACATTCCCTGTATAAACTCAGCAGTAAGCTCTTTATTTACACGAACCACATATTCCTTCTCATGTTGATGCTCTGCACGTAAAATCTTGTTCACAATATTACCGTCATTAGTTAGTAAAATTAAGCCCTCAGAATCCTTGTCCAATCGGCCGATGGGATAAATTCGCATTCCGTACTTAATAAAATCAATAATATTATCAGACTCTTTTTGATCTGTGGTGCATACAATACCCTCCGGTTTGTTAAAAGCAATTAAAACCAGCTTCTCTTCCCGTTTAACAGGCTTGTCCATGAATGTAACGACACTGTCCTTGGTTACCTTGGAACCCATCTCTGCTACAATACCATCTATTTTAACTTTTCCCTCAGTGATATAGCGATCCGCTTCTCTTCTGGAGCAAACTCCTGACTCACTAAGGAATTTATTAATTCTAATTTCATCATTTTCGTCCCCTTGGGATGTTAATTTTTTAGTTCGTTTCGCCATATATTACCTACACCTTTCCTATGAAAAACGGTAAAAGTTCCAACCTCTGCCATCACATAATTATACTTGATTTATAAACTTAAGTCCACTTGTTTTTCATCCATTAGGATAGGCAGAGATATACTAAAACACCTTGTGTAGATGCAAAAAGGACTGCTGTATGAAATGTTGACAACATAACAGCAATCCATTAACCTTTTTCTCTTTTCGCTTTCGTCTTACTATTTTAAACCTATAAATAATTCTTCATAACTTCAATGTTATTTTCTTCTCTCTTAACAAATTCTTTCGCAATATCCATACATATTCCATCTGCATTTGGTTTTGCATGAATTAACTTCGTCATCTGGGTTACACCCATGGTACTTCCTTGAATCACCATCTGTGCAATACTGCTATCCGATGGTCTCATGATGGTATTCATTTTAACATTTCCCTTCATCATAGCTTTGACATATAAGGACTGCTTCTTAACCTTTGTTCCGTTTTTCAATAGCTGATTTTTCGATTTTGCCGCAATCGTCTGATAATCCTTTAACTGCTTATGAAGCTCATTATTTAAGTTCTGATTTTCTGTTTTGTCTAACACAGCTTTGATCGCTGTGATACCAATGGATGCATTTTTGCTGGAAGAAGTTTTTGTTGCATCCGCATTGGTTGTATCGGATTTGGTCGTAGAGGATTTGGTTGAATCCGACTTTGTATCCTCAGCATTCGTTGCTGCTTCTTGTATCCTCTTGACAAAGTTCTGAAGATCTTCATCCTTCTTCATCGCTGCTTCGCTCTTATCATTTGTCATATCGAATAGAGCAATTACATCTTCATCCTTCATTCTATCATCATAATAGCTCTTAGTCTCTGCATCCATGTCACCAGAGAAAATCTTTAGATTACCATCTGCATCAGTTACCACATAAAATCTTGAAAGACCAGGGATTGTTGTGCTGATATTCGTAAATTTAATCTCATGATATACATATACGACGTAGCTATTTTTTTCAAAACTATTTTTAACATATGCTTTTATTTTTTCATACTTTTCAATATACTTTGTCTTTTCTTGAAGTTCATCCTGAGTTTCAACCTTGGACGGGTCACTCAAAAGCTTTTTGATACCCTTAACATCACAATTGCCCTTTGCTGTATAATACTCCTTAAACATCTTTAATATCTTAGGATATCCATCTTCCTTAACGTCATATACCGGAAGGGGAGTCGGAGTTGCCGCTATTGTTGGCATTGGAGATACTGAAAGATCAGCTGCTAATGCAGACATACTATCCTCTTCGCTTTCGACAGTTGTATCCATAGTCATTACAGCAGTGGTCGTCAATTTGCTATTCACTTTTTCCTCAGCATGGGTTCTATTTTGACTTAAAGACAGTGTCAGAATTCCGATTCCCATAGTGCTCATTGTCGTTATTAAGATGACTTTTTTATATTTAAGTTTCATTGTTTCTCCTTAAATTCTTTCAAACATAGATTAATCAGTTTCTTCTATTCTATCAAAATATTAACAAAAAAGCAACAGTTTAATTTTAATTACTCTGTAATACCATTTAATATTTTTGTAATATTTTACTCTTTAATTTCTAAATTTATACATTTTCTTTCTATTGTTGAAAATATATTTTTTAATGTGATTATAATTATACAAATGAATTGGTAAAATGTATAATGAATATTAGTTATTAAAAATCCTCTGCACTTATGATTAATATCAATGTATCTCATTCAGTTATATTGATTATCCGAAGTTGATGTCACTTCAAAGCATATCATTTATCAATATTGATGGAAAGGAATGTAATCCTATATGAAACACTCATTTGAACAACATTTAAAACATCTGGATAAACAGGAACATAGAATATTAAATAAACCGGAAAGTAATTTAATGAAAACAACAATAACGCCAATGAAGGATAAGATTGAAGGCATGATACCAAAACAGCTTAAAAGCACATTAAATGCTGCTTTTTATAAAGGATTTCAATTAATCTTTGAAAAAGGCAATCCTTTCATCGAAAAAACCTATGACAAGGAAAAATTGTCCTTGGATTTTGACGTTAACGATTACGCTCTAAACAAAAAAATCAATCAAAGGCATATGAAGCGCCTCGACAAAACCTCGAATCAATCCAAGCTGATTAATACTTCTTTCTCAGTAGTTGAAGGCGGTGTTCTTGGTTTTCTGGGGATTGGCATTCCTGATATACCGCTATTTCTTGCTGTAATCATAAGAACCTTGAATGAGATTGCATTAAGCTATGGCTTTGACTACGAAACAGAAGAGG
The DNA here is from genome assembly GCA_029239235.1 of Herbinix sp. GTDB lineage: Bacteria > Bacillota > Clostridia > Lachnospirales > Lachnospiraceae > Mobilitalea. The sequence goes on along the minus strand of JAQZBD010000086.1, from coordinate 12,937 downwards.
AAAAAACTTACATGCTTCTTTTAATTTGCGGAGCCATCTCCAAAAAAGAAGAACAATTGGAATATAACCAAAAGGTCGAAACTCTCGGCAGTCAGATTGACCAAAGTATTGTAACTAATATTACTTTTGAGGAACAGATGCGAATTACCTCCGATCTGTTTTCCGAGGCTCTGCTTACAGCTAAATTCATTCAAGGAATACCAATTGTTGGAGCAGTTGGCGGAGTCATCAACTACAATATCATTAATAAAATTAGTAATTACTCGCGTATCAAATATAAAAAGAGGTATCTGGCAAAGAAACTTCCCTAACACTCCTTTGCTTTCTATATAGTTATCGCTTGTAATTATGATTTAATAATTTTCGGATTTCTTACTTTACTTTAGAAAATATATATTATATAATAACATAGTCCGAAAAAACTGGTAACAAGGTTTCTCGTACAATGCACCTGTAGCTCAGTGGATAGAGCGTTCGCCTCCGGAGCGAAAGGCCGCTGGTTCGACCCCAGTTAGGTGCAGTTCTATTTTTTATTACACCCAAAGAGAGAGTTAGGATTAAGACTAAGTTGTCTTAATCCTTATTTTATTTGGCTCTTTGTCAAGTCTTGTAGCGAAATTAATTTCCGCTGCTAGACACATCTAATTATTATACCGACTATATCAATTCTAAATGCCATTTCTTCCTTCAAAATCCACTCTGCAGGAAACTATAACAATTCGGCAACATATATATAAATGAGGTGAATTATATGGATTCATGTGAGCTTGCATCTACTGTAACAGCTCTTGCATGTTTTATTACAAATTGTGTTCCAAAAGAGGATCTCCCACTGTTTACTGCAATTCTGGGACAGTTGGCAAGTACACTTGCAACAATAACTGTAAATGAGAACGCACTTAAATCAAGGGCAAACCCTATTGAAGAACCTCCGGTTGAAGTTGACCCTGGCCTCTCTATTATCTCTTAGAAACAATCAGGGATCATAAATCCATTAAGTAGCAAGCTTAAAATATCTTTATAATTTGAAAAAGACAGACTCAATATTTAAATATCGAGCCTGTCTTTCAATCTATTAATGAATGATTCGTTCCTTTAGATTACTGATTATCATTGCTATAAAGGTTAGCAAGTTTTACTAAGTGTTCATATTTAGCCTTAGCATTCTTCTCAGCATTTGCAAATAATACTTCCGCTCTTTCAGGATTCTGACGAATTAAAGAGCTGTAACGAACTTCGTTCTTGATGAAGTCCTGATAGCTTGCTGTAGGCTCTTTGCAATCTAACTGGAATGGATTCTTTCCTGCTTCAGCCACACGAGGATCGAAACGGAACATATTCCAGTAACCGGATAATACCGCATTCTTCTCTTCTGTCTGAGAAACACCCATACCACCCTTGATACCATGGTTGATACATGGAGCATAAGCGATAACGATAGAAGGTCCATCGTAGCTTTCTGCTTCAATCAGAGCTTTGATTGTCTGGTTGTAATCAGCACCCATAGCGATCTGTGCAACATATACATAGCCATAACTCATAGCGATAGCTGCTAAGTCCTTCTTCTTAACTTCTTTACCAGCTGCAGCGAACTGTGCAATAGCACCGGTAGGTGTAGCTTTTGAAGACTGTCCACCTGTATTGGAGTAGATCTCAGTATCGAATACTAAGATATTTACATCCTGGCCGGAAGCGATTACATGGTCTAAGCCGCCGAAACCGATATCATATGCCCAACCGTCACCACCGAAGATCCACTGAGATTTCTTGGATAAGAAATCCTTATCCTTTAAGATCTCTTTGCCTTCAGCACAATCACAAGCTTCCAATGCTCTAACAAGAGCAGTTGTAGCACCTGCGTTCTCACGGCCGTTGATATAAGTATCAAGATATCTCTGAGCTGCAGCTTTTACTTCGTCATTAGAAGTGCTTGCAGCTAGTGCTTCAATCTTAGATTTTGCTCTATCTCTTAATGCTGTCTGTGCAAGTGACATACCATAACCAAACTCTGCATTATCCTCGAATAAGGAGTTAGCCCAAGCAGGACCCTGTCCCTTCTTGTTTACAGTGTAAGGTGTGGATGGCATTGAACCACCCCAGATAGAGGAGCAGCCTGTTGCATTTGCAATGTACATTCTATCGCCGAATAACTGTGTTACTAATTTAGCATAAGGTGTTTCACCACAACCTGCACATGCTCCGGAGAACTCGAGTAATGGCTGATTGAACTGGCTGCCCTTAACGGTAAGATCCTTAAATTTCTCAGCAACTTCAGGCTTAACTTCAAGTTCAAGACCGAATTCAAATACCTTCTGCTCCTCTAACTGTGTCTCAAGTGGCTTCATAACAAGTGCTTTGTTGCCTTTTTTACCAGGGCAAACGTTAGCACAAGATCCACAACCCATACAGTCAAGTGCAGATACAGTCATAGCGAATTCCATGCCAGCTAAACCTGTCATAGGAAGCTTCTTCATTCCTTCAGGAGCATTTGCTGATTCATCTGCTGTTAATGCTACCGGACGAATTACTGCATGAGGACATACATAAGAACAGAAATTACACTGAATACAGTTCTCTGGATTCCACTCTGGAACATCCACAGCAATACCACGTTTTTCAAATGCTGAAGAACCCTGAGGTAAGGTACCATTGGACTGTTCAACAAAAGCAGATACAGGAAGATTATTACCCTGCTGAGCGTTTACAGGAGTTAAGATATTGTTTACGAAATCAACAACGTCTTTTCTTGTTCCTGTAGCTTTTCCGAGGAAATCCTCATCCTCTGCATCCATCCAGCTCTCAGGAACAGTAATTTCCTTAAGACCTGTAAGACCACGGTCGATTGCGTCATGGTTCATTTTAACGATTGCTTCACCCTTCTTGCTATAAGAATAAGTTGCAGCATCTTTCATATATTTAACAGCTTCCTCAACAGGAATGATGTTTGCTAATTTGAAGAATGCAGCCTGAAGAACAGTATTAATACGTCCGCCTAAGCCGATTTCTTTACCTATGCTAATACCATCAATGGTGTAGAATTTGATGTTATTCTCAACAATATATCTTTTAACCTGTCCAGGTAAATGTTTCTCGATCTCTTCCATATCCCAACCACAGTTAAGTAAGAAGGTACCACCCTTTTTAAGTTCCTGAACCATGTTATACTTTCTTACATAGGAAGGATTGTGGCAAGCTACGAAGTCTGCTTCTGTGATTAAATAAGTAGACTTAATAGGCTTCTTACCAAATCTTAAGTGAGACATAGTAACACCGCCGGATTTCTTGGAGTCATAATCAAAGTAAGCCTGCGCGTACATGTTTGTATGATCACCAATGATCTTAATGGAGTTTTTATTAGCACCTACAGTACCATCTGCACCAAGACCCCAGAATTTACAGCTGATTGTGCCTTCTGGTGTAGTTTCAGGAGCAGCTTCAATATCAAGTGATAAGTTTGTAACATCATCATTGATACCGATGGTAAAGGTCTTCTTCTCTGTATTCTTATATACTGCAATAATCTGTGCAGGAGTAGTATTCTTTGAACCTAAACCATAACGACCATTGAAAACAGGAATATTAGTATACTGGGAATCCTTAAGTGCTGCTACAACATCTAAGTATAAAGGCTCACCGAGTGAACCAGGTTCTTTTGTTCTGTCTAATACAGTGATCTTCTTAACAGTTGCAGGAATTGCATCAATTAAGTGTTTTGCACTGAAAGGACGATACAAACGAACTTTAACAAGACCAACCTTAGAGCCGTTTGCATTCATGAAATCAATGGTTTCTTCAATGGTATCATTTACAGAACCCATAGCTACGATAATCTGCTCTGCATCATCAGCACCATAGTAATTGAATAACTGATAATTTGTGCCGAGCTTTGTGTTAACCTTAGCCATATAATCTTCTACGATAGCTGGAACAGCATCATAGTATGTATTACAAGCTTCTCTTGCCTGGAAGAATACGTCAGGGTTCTGAGCGGAACCTCTGAGAACCGGATGCTCAGGATTTAATGCATTGCGACGAAATGCGTCAACAGCATCAAAATCAACCATATCCTTAAGATCCTCGTAATCCCAAGCTTCTATTTTCTGAATTTCGTGGGAAGTTCTAAATCCATCAAAGAAATGTACGAAAGGAACTCTGCCCTTAATTGCAGCTAAATGAGCTACTGCTCCTAAGTCCATAACTTCCTGAGGATTGCTGCTTCCCAAGAAAGCAAAGCCAGTTTGACGACATGCATAGATATCAGAGTGATCACCAAAGATGGATAAAGCGTGGCTTGCTAATGCACGAGCAGACACATTGATAACGCCCGGAAGTAACTCACCTGCAATCTTATACATATTGGGAATCATAAGTAATAAACCTTGTGATGCTGTAAATGTAGTTGTTAAAGCACCAGCTGCTAAAGAGCCATGAACAGTACCTGCTGCTCCTGCTTCAGACTGCATCTCAACTACCTTAACTTCCTGTCCGAAAATGTTCTCTCTGCCTTCAGCTGACCACTTGTCAGTTACTTCAGCCATAACGGAACTAGGAGTAATCGGATAGATTGCTGCAACATCGGTAAACGCATAAGAGACGTGTGCCGCTGCGGTATTACCGTCCATTGTTTTCATTTTCCTTGCCATTGAAATGTCCTCCTTAAAATTTTAACCTGGTTTCTGTGATAAAGTATCACACGGACAAAATGAATACACCATTTCATATGTTAAAATTTTATCATACTGGACTGTATTCACCTTGTACGTGGGGTACTTTGATCACCTAAACAACTAAATTTCTTACATCGTAAAATGCACGACAAAATAGGATCGCCTGTCCAATCTGGTACATAAAAATTTCCTGCTATGTAAGAATTTGGCTGTTATAATAAACCAAATTGATGAGAATCTATATAAGTTTTTTATTCATCAATTCATAATTATAACACATGGTAAAAATTTTGGGAACAGAAAATATGTCTAATATCATAAAAAACTTGAAAAAATTTGTTAGTTAAACTGCATGAAAGTAATTTTTTGGTAACTGATATAAATTTTCATTTTTCTAATATGCATTTTATTACAGCATTTGTTATCTTTTCCCATTAAGCAATGGAAATGGCATCATCCTCTCTTGAATAATAATATACCTGGTTAGATAATACTTCTTCATTTGCCACTTGGTTCTGATTTACATCGACCACCATATTGCGCAAAACTTCTGTATCAATTGAACAATCATTGGGAACAAGAATTACTTCATGAATACTGCTTGGAAGAATGAATAGATCTGACTTGAGATGATTTGAGAAATTCTTAAGAAGATCGCTATATAACAAACATGTAGCACCATTAATTCCCTGCGAATTTGTCAGTACATACATCCTTTTGGAATTTTCTTTGTTCTGGATTATTTCATTAATAATTTCTTCTGAATAATCCTCATCATTTCCATTACTTTCATTCATCATTTTACGAATAACCTCATCCATACTTCGGATTGTTGGCGGAAATTGAATTTTTGTATTCTCAGCTGCTAGTTTTTCTAGCTCTTCCAGTGATACCTTCCAGTTCGAAATATGATCATTTGTTATTCTAATGGTGCCAATGCCATCCTGTCCGTGATGAACTAAGCAATGAAATGTTATTGCAAAATCAAGATATTGAAGATGTGGTATATTTTTAAGAAGCTTACTATTCTTCTCATAGTTAATTAACCGATAAACTATGTTCTTCTTAATTGCTTCAAAGGTATAATCAAAATCCTTATCGATCATAGGTGATTCACAATTATGATAGATTGAACACAATCGATTTGTTACTTCCTCCAAGCTGATACCATCCAGATAGGCCTCATAATAAGGTTGTAAATAAATATTCGGAGCAAAACTCTTTCCTTCTTTTAGCAGGATAAGACTATCCAGCTCTAACGAATTATTCTTAGTTACCTTATACAGTTGTGCTGTATAATCTTCTCCCATTTTTGCCTTTACCATTTCCATAATATTTGCTATAAACGAGTCATAGCCGCTGTCAGCTTCTTTTAGTACCTCTAGCATTGAAATACTTCCTCCTTAAATAATATATTTTGAGATAACTGTTTACTTTGGGTCAAATAATCATTATGGGGCGGCAGATATCTGCAAAACGTTAGTAATGGATTTTATAACCTGTTGAAAAACTATGATTCTACAATGATGCTCAGATATTATAAGAATAAATTCAATAGAAAAATTTTAACAAAAAAGCCTGCAAATAGCAAGCTTTTCCAATACATATTTTTACATAAAGATTTTTAATTTTTTTGTTCATTATGACTGATTTTGTTATTTGGTAAATGATTTTGCTTGATTTAAGCATATAATTTCACTTTATGGGACTTCTTGTACTTAACGCCAAAATCACTTGTGAGGGTGCATAAAATGTCCACATTAAAATTGAAGAAATTCCATAGATATCCGAGTACGTACTCTGGGGCATAGCAATAAATCCCGATAGATTAAATAACCCAACATTAATATCACATAGCAGGAAGAGAAACATCCCCAGCGCAAACATACGCACTCTCCTGCTATTTGGATAGGTTAATGCGGTTTTCACCGACACAAATGTATTCATAACAATGCTGATAAAATAGAAAACACTTGCCATCAATAAAGGTTCCAGCTCCACACTGGATAATGCTAATAAACTACAAATTGTAAAGCTTACCACCAACTGTAATAGTACTCTCCTTACAAAGCTGCTCCATATCCTCTTAGAAGTAGCTTCTCTTTGTAAAATAAAGTTCTCCATACTGATACGTATCCCATAAACCTGTTGAACAATGATAAAGGTAAGTACCCCATAGAAATAAACATCTAATATTAATATGAGCAGATCAGAAATAACAGTAAAAAACAATCCTGCTTTCATCAAAAAAAGAATGCTTTTGTCTGCCCTCCTTTTTGCAAAGAGCGCATAACAAAAGCATAGTATGATAACCATGAATTTAATATAACTTGATATGGTCGTGCTGCCACCGGTAAGATCAAGGAATAGAAATGCTGCATACATCAAAAGCTGAAGACAGATAAATAAGAAACTCACCTTCCTTGAATGCAATTTCATACCACTATCTCCTTGTCACCTCAGGGTTTATTCAGGTCTGAATATCTCAGCCGGTCGTATATCTGAACTTTTTAACAATTCAACTGCTAATTCTTGCGGAACCGGCTTACTGTATAAAAAGCCCTGTGCCTTATCACAGTTGGACTCCATTAAGAATAGCTCTTGATCAAAATTTTCTACACCCTCTGCAATTACAAATAAGTCCAGGTTCCTTGCCAGGGTAATGATTGTTTGAATAATCTTTTGATCGCTCTTATCTTCCATCACTGTATTTAAGAAGCTTTTATCAATCTTTAAATTGCTAACCGGCAACCGTTTCAGATAATTCATAGAAGAGTAACCGGTACCAAAGTCGTCCAGGGAGAAATTCACACCTATTTTTCTTAGTTCCTGGATGGTTGAAATCGTATAATCGATATCATCGAGGGCTATGGTTTCTGTGATCTCTAGCTCTAGATTCTTGGGATCAATACCGGTCTCTTCAATCACATCATAAACCTGTTTCACAAAATCCCTGTCTTTAAACTGCCGTGCAGATAGATTTACCGCCATTGTAATGCCTGGGTATTCTTCTGACCATTTCTTTAATTGCTGACAAGCTGTTCTTAATACCCATATTCCAATGGGAACAATGAGACCGGTCTCTTCTGCCAGATAAATAAATTCATCCGGATATACGATTCCTCTTATCGGATGGTTCCAACGAATAAGAGCTTCATAACCAACTGCCTTTTTTGTCTCAAGATTCATCTGTGCCTGATAGTAAAGTACAAATTCATTCCGTTCTAAGGCCTTGCGCAGCTGAGACTGTATCTCAATTTTTTCAGTGAGCTTTTGGTTAAAGGAGTAATCAAAATACGCATGGGTGTTTTTTCCGTTTTCCTTTGCCATATACATAGCAGAGTCCACATTTTTAATCAACGTCTGAGAGGTCTTGCCATCCTTCGGTGCTAATGCAACACCAATACTCACTGTTACGAAGTATTCTTTTGTTGATAGGATGAAGGGGTAGCTAAAGACGTTCTTTATCTTCTTAATCTTATCCTCAAAGACTAAGGTATCCTGCAAATTTTGAGTGAGAACTATAAATTCATCTCCGCCAATGCGAGCCAGGTAATCATTCTCATCCAATACCTGTTTCAGACGGTAGGTTACATCAATCAATAATTCATCACCATAGGAATGCCCAAGGGAATCATTAATATTTTTGAAATTATCGATATCAATATCCATAAGGGCTATGGTTTCTTCACTTCGCAAAGTTAACATCACGTTGTCTAACATTTCTGTAAATGCGGTACGATTGGGTAATTCTGTTAAATAGTCCGTATACGCTAGCTTTTTCATGCTTTCCTTATTTTTATTCAGTTCTTCATACTTACCTGTCAGATCATTTAAAGAGGAAAGAGACGAGTGATAGCTCTCTTCCAGAGTCTTAAACTTTTCTTTCCATTGCTCATTATCCTGAACGGTCTTTTTTTGCAGGTTTTTCGCTTTGTTTAATCGAATGGTATATAAAATGAATAACATTGTAACAATGACTAAGGCTGCAATCATGGCAATTCCGATTGATCGGTCAATCACAAAATATCCCATAAATCCTCCAATACGCTTCCCCTTTACGTATCTCTTTCGTTATTTTGATTTTAAATATTTATCAATTCCCACAGCTGCAGCTTTTCCTGCTCCCATCGCCAGAATTACAGTTGCTGCTCCTGTTACTGCATCACCACCGGCAAAAACACCATCTCTTGAGGTTAGACCAGTTTCTTCGTCCGCTATAATGCACTTATATTTATTTATTTCAAGTCCACCTGTAGTTGATGAAATCAAAGGATTCGGGCTAGTACCAAGAGACATAATAACCGTATCTAATTCTAAAATAAATTCTGAATCAGGTTTTTCCTGCGGTCTTCTTCTGCCGGATTCATCCGGTTCTCCAAGCTCCATCTCCACACATCTCATACCGGAAACCCATCCGTTTTCATTCACAAGGATTTCCTTTGGATTTGTTAACAGCTTAAAGATAATTCCTTCCTCTTTTGCATGATGTACTTCTTCCACACGGGCAGGTAATTCTTCTTCACCACGACGATAAACAATATATACTTCTGCTCCTAATCTTAATGCGGTTCTTGCCGCATCCATGGCAACGTTACCACCGCCGACAACACCAACCTTCTTACCTGCGATAATCGGTGTATCATATTCCTTATCAAATGCTTTCATTAGATTGCTGCGTGTCAGATACTCATTCGCTGAGAATACACCGTTAGCATTTTCTCCCGGAATACCCATGAACTTTGGAAGTCCTGCTCCTGAGCCGATAAATACAGCATCAAAGCCTTCCTCCTCCATCAATTCATCGATTGTGGTGGATTTACCGATAACAACATTAGTTTCAATTTTAACACCTAAAGAAACTACATTCTCGATCTCTTTTTTCACAACGGTCTCTTTTGGAAGTCTGAATTCCGGGATGCCATATACAAGTACACCGCCCGGTTCATGAAGTGCCTCAAAAATAGTCACATCGTAACCCATCTTCGCCAAGTCCCCTGCACAGGTAAGTCCAGCTGGGCCAGCTCCGATAACAGCTACCTTCTTGCCGTTCTTTTCCTTAGGAGGTTCCGGTTTAATATTATTTTCTCTAGCCCAATCTGCTACAAATCGCTCCAATTTACCAATCGAAACCGGATCACCCTTAATACCACGGATACATCTTTGCTCACATTGGGATTCCTGAGGACATACTCTGCCACAAACTGCCGGCAATGCTGAGTATTTGCTGATTACCTGGAATGCTGATTCCACATCATTTTCTGTAACTTCTTTAATAAATCCCGGAATATCAATCGATACAGGACATCCCTGTACACACTTTGGATTCTTACATTGTATACAGCGGGCAGCCTCTTCTACTGCTTCCTCTAAATTATAACCATAGCATACTTCCTCGAAGTTAGCTGCACGAACCTTTGGCTCCTGTTCTCTAACCGGAACCCTCTTTAAAACGTCCATTTCTATTCCTCCTAAACCATATATCAAGCTCTTAGATTAGCACAAGCGCACACTATTTCTCGTCGTGGCATTCACAGCCGGGATGATGATGGGTAGCCCCTTCTTTTTGACGCAGAATAACCTGACCTTCTTCTGATTTGTACATCTGAAGTCTCTTCATTGCTTCATCAAAATTCACAAGATGTCCGTCAAATTCAGGTCCGTCTACACAGGCAAATTTTATTTCTTTTCCAATCGTTAAACGACAGGCCCCGCACATTCCCGTTCCATCAACCATAACCGGATTCATACTTACAATTGTCTGAATTCCTAATTCCTTTGTAAGGATGCAAACAAACTTCATCATAATCATTGGTCCAATAGCGATAACCAAATCATACTGTTTTCCTTGATTATTTACTAAATCCTTAATACAGTCATTCACATTTCCTTTAAAGCCATAGGAACCATCGTCTGTTGTTATGTAAAGATTTGACACCATCTCTTTCATTCTGTCTTCCAGGATGATCAGCTCTTTGTTTCTTGCACCAATAATGCAGTCCACCTCATAACCATTTTCCTTCATCCATTTTACCTGTGGATATACCGGAGCCGCACCAACGCCACCTGCGACAAATAAAATCTTCTTTTTTGATAATTCTTCTCTTGGCATATCGATCAATTCAGACTTATGTCCCAAGGGTCCTGTAAAATCACGAAATGCCTCTCCCTCTTCATACTGAGCCATTAATTGTGTAGATGACCCAAGTGCTTGAAACACAATTGTTACTGTTCCAGCTTCTCTGTCGTAATCACAGATCGTCAAAGGAATTCTTTCGCCCTTCTCATCCATTTTTACAATGACAAATTGCCCAGGATAGCAGTTTTTAGCCACTCGAGGAGCTAATACGTCCATGAGGTAAATAACATTAGAGAGCTGTTCCTTTTTCGTGATCGTGTAACTATAATTTCCTGCCATTAAATTAACCTCTTCCTTTTCACAAATTCCTAGTATAACTGAAATATTTCTTATCATTATACGGTACAAGTTGTAAAAAATCCAGTGAATTTTTTGATAATATAGGTTTCCGAGCCTATTTCATCATAATTTTTCTTGATTTTTACAGGTCTCTCTATCTATTTCCTACACATTCGACAAATGAGGGGCTGTATCCAATAAAATTATTGTAATATTTTATACAAATACATAGGAACCCTCATATTTATGTGTATAAATATACAATTGTTTTGGATACGCCCCAACCATCTTAATTAATGTATGCTAAGAGTTTCTTTCTTTGAATCTTCAAGAATAGTGAGGAATTTCTTGTAATCCTCTCTAACCTCATCTCGGTTGACCCCTGTACGTCCTAACCGGTCACAAAATCCTAATAAGGCTATATCATGAATATCTACGCTTGAAATCAGTCCATCATTATCCCCAAAAGGAAGTTTTTTTAAAATATAGAGCATATGCATATGGTATTTTACCAGATGATATACCTCCATTATTAAATCTTGGTCGTCAGTAACCGCTTGGAGAAATTTTTTAGATAAGTCCGCTCCAATGTTATCATGATTGTAGGCAGTTACTTTTTCACCTTTTATCCTGGTCGTATCCGGCTTTCCAATATCATGCAGTAACGCAGCCCACAGAAAGGCTTTTGGGTTGCTGCTTTCGTTTCGTACTTTAGCGGCTTCGTCTAATACCAGTATGGTATGATTCCAAACATTGCCCTCCGGATGGTGAAGCTTTGATTGCTTCGTCTCTTTCAGCCTCCTTAACATGGAATAAGGCTGCTGCTTGAATTCCTCGGAATCAAAGATTTGATTAAGATAATCGGAGGGCTTTTCGTCCAGCATCAGGTGCTTTGTAATAGTACTAAATAATTCAGTATCCATTTTCATACATCAACCCTTTGGCTCATGGGTTGGCTTTTCATAATGGTTGGCTCTTTGATGTCCTGCTTTTGCCTTTCCCTGAATCTCCGGAACTGGAGCTGCGTCATTTTTTGGTATATGCAAGCGTTGTGAACCTTCGGTTCCATGAGGTTCTTCTACATTCGGTCTTCTCATTCCAGCTTTTGCCATTTACTTTCCCTCCTGTTTATACATCATTATGCTTTACAGATTGCTTCTTAGATGTTATATTTTTATTCTTAACTGCTTCATCTGTTATTGGTGTTTGCCCTTTGGCCTTCTCTACTCTTGCTCTTTTGTTATCCGGCTGACTGTCTTTTGGCATTAAACTTTACCTCCTCATATAATAGTTTACACCAATAGTATCTGCCAAGCTTATTTTCCTATTCGCCATTCTCACCAAAGTCAAGTCCATTCAGTTTTGATAGATTATAATTTGAATATCTTTTATCGAATGACAATTCTTCTCCGAACCATTCCGGCGCAGTAAAGTCATCCGCAGACTTCTCGTCCGGAAATTCCACCTCTGCAAATACAAGACCTTGAAGCTGCTGCTCAAATATATCCAACTCGGCTGTAAGATCATCCTCTAAAGGAATCAGATATCTGGTCTTATGAATAAGATTTCCATCGATTTTTTCCTTTAATGTAAGATATGCTTCCTCAGTTAATGGAAGCTCTATTTCATTATTAATAATAGCTTCCTTTTCACCTTTCTTCTCGATTCCAAATTTAGATTTATAGGTCAAGATATAATCCTCATTTGATTTTCGAATTCGAATCGTAGGCTTATGGCACAAATATCCCTGCTCAATTTTTTTATATTTAAATTGAGTTAACTCACCTGGTATATACTTAATCCTATATTTTCGTTCGATTTCCATCTCAAAACCCTCCATTATAATAAGCCT
>JAQZBD010000085.1 GCA_029239235.1 Herbinix sp. | reverse complement strand
GTTGTATTTACAAAAAAATCTTATTATAATAAGCATTGAAACTATTGGTAATAATGATTATAGATTATGTAATACAACAAGGATAGTTGATTATGAGATACATCTCTGATTGTTGATTTGAAGTGCAACTATGTTGGCGGATTATGCAGATATGTAATACGACCCATGAAGTTAAACTATAATTAGAGATCATGAAGGTAGTCTTTATATTGCAGGATGATCAAGATATGCTTATTATTGGAGATTATGAACTTTAATTGCAGTTTATGAATGTATGACTATAATTGCAATCCATGAAGATATGACTAAAATTGTAGTTCCTGAAGATATGACTAAAATAGCAGTTCATGAAGGTTTGACTAAAATAGCAGTTCATGAAGGTATGACTATAATTACAGTTCATAAAGATATGACTAAAATTGCAGATTATGAAGATATACGTGTCATTGCAGGATTATGCAGATGTAACTTTAAGATGATGTAGATATAACTATAATTGCTTTCATAAGAGTGATATTCATTGAAAGCAGGTCAAATATTGTATTAGATGTAACAGTGTGATATGGGGAGAGGTGATTTTTATTGCTCTGATTATCATTGAGAAAGGTGGAAATATGTTTGCAGATAGAGCGGAAATTCATATCAGATCCGGTAAAGGTGGCGATGGCCATGTTAGCTTCCGTAGAGAGATATTTGTCCCGGCAGGCGGTCCGGACGGCGGTGACGGCGGTAAGGGCGGAGATCTGATTTTTGAGGTAGATGAGGGCTTGAATACATTGTCTGATTTTCGATATATTCGAAAATACAGCGCACAGGACGGAGAAAGCGGTTCTAAAAAGCGCTGTCATGGTAAGGATGGAGAGGATTTAGTTGTTAAAGTTCCTCAGGGAACGGTAATTCGCGAAAAGGAAACTGGAAAAGTTGTTGTAGATATGTCTCAGGGGCATTCCAGAGAAGTGATTCTTAAGGGCGGAAGAGGTGGTAAGGGTAATCAGCATTATGCTACACCAACCATGCAGGCTCCTAAGTATGCACAGCCTGGTAAAAAAGCACAAGAGATGGATGTTATCCTGGAGCTTAAAGTAATTGCTGATGTTGGTTTGGTTGGATTTCCGAATGTAGGAAAGTCTACACTTTTGTCCCGTGTGACGAATGCGAGACCTAAGATTGGTAATTATCATTTTACTACCCTCAGCCCAAATCTTGGTGTAGTGGATATGGAAGGCGGCGGCTTTGTCATCGCTGATATTCCAGGATTAATTGAGGGAGCTTCGGAAGGACTGGGTCTGGGACATGAGTTCTTGCGCCATATTGAGCGTACAAAGGTTATTGTCCATTTGGTAGATGCAGCTTCAACCGAAGGAAGAGATCCAATCGAAGATATTAACTTGATTAATGCAGAGCTGGAGGCTTATAATCCTGAGCTGGCGAAACGTCCTCAGGTGATTGCAGCGAATAAAACAGATGCGCTTTCAGAAGAGGAAGCCGGCGAGGTTATCAAGAAAATTAAAGATGTTTTTGAGCCTCAAGGTATTCCTGTGTTCGCTATTTCTGCTGTTAGTGGTAAGGGAATGAAAGAACTTCTTTACCATGTTAAGGGAATGTTGAATAATTTAGATCAGGCACCTATCGTATTTGAAAAAGAGTTCTTCATTGAAGATATGGCGCAGTCCACCTTGCCTTATGAGGTTTGGCAGGAGGACGAGCATTTATTCGTTGTGGAAGGTCCTCGTATTGAACGTATGCTCGGTTATACTAACTTGGATTCAGAGAAGGGATTTGAATTCTTCCAGAACTTCTTAAAGACCAATGGTATTTTGGAGCAACTAGAGGGAGCTGGAATTCAGGAAGGCGATACCGTAAGGATGTATGGATTGCAGTTTGATTATTATAAATAAAAATATTTAATGATTGTGAATCGATATAGGTAGTGAAATTACCTATAAAATTCTCAAATCATTTTATTAATTGAAAGGAGTTTACAGATGACAACAAAACAGAGAGCATATTTAAAAGGGCTTGCTATGACAATAGATCCGATTTACCAGATTGGTAAATCTTCTTTGACACCGGAATTAACCCAGGGCGTGGACGAGGCATTGGAAGCTAGAGAGCTGATAAAGATTGCAGTATTAAAGAATTGTATGGATGAGCCGAAGGGACTGGCAGGGATTTTGGCAGAGCGTACCCATTCCGAGGTGGTTCAAGTGATTGGAAAAAAAATTGTCCTTTATAGAGAATCTAAGGATAAAAAGAAAATTGAACTTCCCAAAGAGAAAAAAGCAAAAGTAGTAGATTGAGCAGATGCTGCAGAATAACGTTTGAAAGGTACAGGCATAAGCATGAAAAAGATTGGAATCATGGGTGGAACCTTTAATCCGATTCATTTTGGCCATTTGTTCCTAGCGGAAAATGCATATGAACAGCTTGGCCTTGATATGGTACTGTTTATTCCTTCGAAGAACCCTCCGCATAAAAATAAACCTGAGGATATTACAGAGCAGCAGAGGATTGATATGATACAATTAGCAATCAATGAAAATCCTCATTTTGAGCTGTCAACCATGGAGATGGAGCGGGAAGGAATGACCTATACAGCGGATACGATGACGATTTTGAAGGCAGAAAATCCGGATACAGAATATTACTTTATCATAGGAGCGGATTCTCTTTTCTTAATGGATAAATGGTATCAGCCTCAAATCATTTTTGATAATTGTATCGTAGCAGCCGCAAATAGGGATCATGCAGATCAGGTGGCTATGGCTGAACAGGTGAAATTATTAAAAAATCAATATCATGCTAACATTATATTAATAGACATGCCAACAGTGCAGGTATCCTCCTGCAATATCCGAGAGCGGGTTGCAGCAAAAAAATCAATACGTTACTATATAACGGATCCGGTACTTGAATATATCGAAAGCAAGAGCTTATATAGCGGTGCTTTAGGAGTAACAAAATAATGGAACTAGACGAGATAAGAAAAAGCTTAAAGCAAGTACTATCAGCAAAGCGATATCTTCACAGCGTTGGAGTGGAGGAGGTTGCCTGTGATATGGCTCTTCTTCATGGCTTTGATATGGAAAAGGCTAAAGTTGCCGGAATCCTTCATGATTGTGCGAAGTACCTTACGGAGCAACAGTTATTGGAGGAATGTCATAAGTACCACTTACCTGTAAGAGATATCGAAAGAAAATGCCCGTTTTTACTTCATGCCAAGGTAGGAGCTATCTATGCAAGAATAAAATATGGGATTGAGGATGACCAGATTATTAGTGCGATTAATTATCACACTACGGGGCGTCCGGCGATGAGTTTATTGGAAAAGATAATATTTACGGCAGATTATATTGAGCCATATCGAAAACCATTACCAAGAATAGAGAAAATTCGAAAAATGGCATATACTGATATTGATAAGGCTGTAGAGATGGTAGCGGAAAATGTATTAGATTATCTGCGAAAAAGCGGAGGAGATATCGATATTTTGACCGTCGAAACACACCACTATTACCGAGATAAAATTATGATCCGATAGACTGTATACTGGTAGAAGAAGTTGATTCTTATAAGCACTGTATGACGCAGTGCATCTTGATGATATGAACATAGCTGGTTCCTATCATATGACCGGACCTAGACTAATAAGATTGAAAGGGGATTGTTATGGACAATTCAAAGAATATGGTAAAATTGGCATACGAAGCCTTAGAGGAGAAGAAGGGTGAAGATATTCAAGTCATTGAAATCAAAGATATCTCCATCATCGCGGATTATTTTATTATTGCAAATGGTACCAACTCTTCACAGGTTGATGCTTTAGTAAATTCTGTATCAGATAACCTTAGTAAAAATGGCTATGAGCCAAAAAGAATTGAAGGTGTACGTTCAGCAAGCTGGATTTTGATGGATTACGGTGATGTTGTTGTACATGTATTCTCTAAGGAGGATCGCTTATTCTATAATCTCGAGCGTATCTGGAGAGATGGAAAATTGGTTAGTAAAGATCAATTAGAAGATTAATTAAAATAATAGGAGAGTTGTTCAATTAACAAATGAACAACTCTCTTTTTTAGATATAATGTATTATTTGACTGCCGCTTCTCTTGCCTTTCAATTAAACATGCGGAATAATCCGATTACCTTACCTTGAATATTTAAATCGGATACAATAATTGGCTCCATTGTTTCATTTTCCGGCTGTAGACGATAGTAACCATTCTCTTTATAAAAGGTCTTAACGGTTACTTCCTCACCAAGCAGAGCCACTACGTAATCGCCATTCTTTGCATGGGTTTGCTTCTGAACAAGTATTTTATCACCATTAAAGATTCCCACATTCTTCATGCTATCACCCTTTACCTTCAGCATAAAGGTATCATCGTTAGGCATATATTCTGCCGGAATAGGGAAGTAGCTGTCAATATTCTCAACTGCTAAAATTGGTTGTCCTGCGGTTATGGTACCTACAATCGGGACATTCACCAAATCTCGTCTGGTCATATTAAATTCATCATCTATAATCTCAATAGCACGAGGCTTGGAAGGGTCACGTCTGATATAGCCATTCTTCTCCAGGGTTTCCAGATGCGAGTGAACGGAGGATGTAGACTTTAACTTTACAGCTTCACAAATTTCACGAACCGCAGGCGGATATCCTTTATTTATAATTTGAGATTTTAAATACTCTAATATTTCCTTCTGCTTATTACTTATTCTACCATACCCCATTTGGTCAGCCTCCATTTCCTGTTTGCACCATTATAGCATACTTATTCATATAATGCAAAACTTATGTTCTGAAAAGCGAAAAAATGTTTGCAAAACCAAATGGATGTTCGAACAAATATCTTGACAAGCGAATATACGTTCGATATAATGAGTGTAAGAGAAACAAATGTTCGAGAAAGCGCGTTCTGATTTTTATATATATTGATTTTTTTCTTATCGCAAGACATCAGATGACCAAGCTCTATAATAGAATGAAGAAAATGATTGATATCTAAGATAATTATACAAGATAATGAATCAATTGGAGGTAGGTAGGATGAGCAGAACAGAGACTATTATAATGGAAAGCCAGAGCTATTATCAGGAGAATAAAAAGCGTATCTGGACGTTAGGAGTTATTATCTTATTGTTTGCAGTGATATTTTCTGTTGGATTTATTACAAAGACTGTGACTGCATCAAGAAATAATGATAGGGTTAAACTAGTAACCAGCATAGAGATTCAGAAAGGTGATACCTTGTGGGAGATAGCTTCCGCCTATATGAGTGATGAATACGATAATTTGAATGATTACATACATGAGATTAAAATGAGTAATGGGATGACTTCTGATGAGATACATACGGGTAATTTTATAGTCTTACCCTATTACGAAGATGCAATTTCCTATGAATAATATAAGTTATGAGAAGTTGCTTTTTGACTTCTCATAAAAGGCGCTGCACCTGCGCCGTGCATCTCGATTATAGGAACACGCATTTTGCTCCTATAATATAGTTATTCGTAATATAAGTTATCAGAAGTGGCTTTTACGTCTGATAAAAGGCGTGTACTCTGGAGCTATGCATCTTGCTTATATTATTAATCTATTAGACCCACTGGAGAGCCTCTGCCAATAAAGCAGAGGATTTTGCTATTGGTTAGTATAATATAGTCATATCAGTATACCATTTTTTAAAGTAAGAAAATATTAGATTAACTGGTATTGATTAACAGATTGTAATTTGATATAGTAAAGCTACCATTATTAGGTTGCGCAAATAAGATAAGAGCGTTCATACTCTTAACGAGTTGGTCGTTATTCGAGGTAATACCAAATTGTACATAATTGGTGAAAGGCAAGGTATAGTATGAAAGTGAATCAATTAGCATTAAGAATAGGAATTGTAATAATGATTCTTATGGCGTTGTTCTATTTAATATTTATCTATGTTACAAAGCTTAAATCGCCGGTATTCCTTAGACATTGTATGGATGTAGAAGTACCTTTTTCTGACGGTCAAACTATTTATTCCGGTAATTTTAGCTTAAATTATATTACAGACAAAACAGATCAAGGAAGTATCATTAGTATCAACTTTCCCGAAGCACCGGAGTTACTATGTTCAGCTTCCGAGTCGAACAATCGTTCTGGTATCACGTTTTATGATTCATCAAGCCCTGAATTTGGAATAACCTATGGACGATTTTCTTATCGGACTGTTTATATCGATATTAACTATACCGAACCGGTCAATTGGACTGGAGAAAAGGTTGTACATAAGGCAAATATTCAATTAAATAACGGAGAATCGTATACAGTAGACGTTGGAACCATTGTGTTTTATCGTGATCAAAGAAATTCAGATCAATATATCGAAAACTCCATTAGTCAATCCTCAAGTGATGGTTCAGGGGAGATAACCTATATTACCAGTTCGAAAATAAAAGTATTATCAATAAAGTCCGATTTACTTGAAGAAGCAAAGGATTTTTCCTACTTTCGAGTCAATGATTATGATTATAAGGATTTTCCTCCGGAGTCTTATGAGGAGAATGGAATTATAAAAGTAACCTATCAGATAAGTGGCTTCGATAGATCCCAAGGTACCTATGATTATTATGAGTTAAGACCTAAACTGTATTATCAGGATCCGGAGGGTAAAGAGAAATATTATCGAATGGTCGGTATTAACCATCGAAGATTTTTTGGTGACGTTTGGGATGTGTTGTCTTATTTAATAGGAAGGGGAGTATGGTAATATGAAGAGTGCTTGCAAAACGATCATGTGGGGATTGTTTTTATCAACCTTTCATATTAATGTTGGTGAATTTCAGATTCTTCCGGCGTTTGTGGGATGGCTGATGATTGCTCGTGCAGTAGAAGAAATCATGAAAGAGTACTCGTTACATGCATATAAGAAAGCTCATCTTTATGCCAGTCTGGTAGCCATTGAGACCATACTATCGTTTGTTTTAAATCTTTTGGTAAGAAGCAATGAATATATTCAGGTACTTACACTCATTTATATGATATTTAATCTGCTTTTTATATATTATTTTATGGAGGGAAGTCTAGAGTATCTTAGAATTCATGGAAAACACAGTGAAGCGGAGCATTATAAGAGAATACAATTGTATTTTATTATTTTTTGCGTAATGATAGACATCATTGGAGGAATATCCTTGGTCACAGGTAGTGGTGAGTGGAATTCGGTGGCCGGTGGAATGGGGATAATCCTTGTTCTAAGTTTGATGATAACAATAAAGAATATTAAAAATATTGAGGTTGATCAGCAAGTAATCGAAGGAGAAGAGGCTTAATTCAGAATGAATAGGGTCTTTTAGGAATTAATTCCATGTGTTATAGTTAAAGTGTATTAACAAGTATTGATTAAGGTAATACTTCAAGATAAAACTAAGGATTGAAAGGTGTAGAACTTATATGGAAAGAACACTTGTAATAATTAAACCAGAAGCAGTAGCAAAGAAATTAGTTGGACGAATCATATCAATTTACGAGGATAATCATTTGGAAATTATCCATGCTCACAGAGTCTTAGCCAATCGAGCTGTATTAGAGAAGCATTATGAGGCTCATATTGGAAAAGATTTTTTTGAGGAGCTGGTGGAATTCATGTCATCCTCCGATGCTGAAGTCCTAATATTAGAGGGTGAAAATGTTGTTAATATCGTTAGAGAGATTAATGGTGCTACGAATCCGGAGAAAGCTCGTCCCGGTACGATTCGCTATATGTATGGAGAAGGCTTGACAAAAAATGCCGTTCATGGCTCTGAAACAGTTGAGAGAGCAGAACGAGAGATAGAAATTTGGAGAGATTTGATCCGATTTGAAAGTTAGAGTAGTGTTGAACTATTATAAACATAGAATTTATTAATTGGAAATATATAAAATCAGTTAAACAATAAAATGAATAGAATCCTGTTTTAAAGCTTCTAAATGATGCTTTTAAATAGGATTCTATTTTTTATTGCACTAAAATATCTCTTCAGATAGACGCAGAGATTTTTCTTTGAAAGGGCCTTAATTAGCTATAAATAGCCTAAAACAGCTATAAATGGCCTTCTGGAAATAATTGTCCTTATTTCCTCTACAATATCCCTTTTTTCACCAAAATAGTCAGTGGTCATATAATAAAAAGAGAGTAATAGAACTCGACATTTTCGTCGTGTTAATTTATCTCAAATAATGCATGGGTTCTTTGAGCTATGCAAGTGAAAAGATGTTATGTACAGAGCTATATTTATTACTTGATGAATAAAAGGGATAGATTTATATTCATCATCACAATCCGACTTACTGCGCTTGAACCGAGTTTAGCGACGCAGAATGGAGTGGGTATATGCATTAGGGAGGATTTGTTATGAGATTACGTAAGTACAGACAATTAATTGTTTTTTTTATGGATCTAATTATAATTTTTATTGTTTCAATCATATTATATTATCTTCTTCCGGAATACAGAGGAACCTGGATGCTTCCTTCCAATACATTTTTCGTAAATGTCTTCCTACTTATCCTGTGCTGGAGTATATCTCAATGGCTTTTTAAGACATATCATAGCCTGTGGCGCTATGCCGGGTATAAAGAGTATTTGGAATTAATGCTGGGAGGTATCAGTGCTTATCTGGTGTTTCTATTATTTGAACTAGTGTTGTTTCACAGAAATATGCTAACCTCTTTCCAACTTTCTGTATGTTCGATTTCTATACTAGGTATGATACTGATGAGGATGTGCTACCGGCAGTACCGCAGAGGAACTTATAGTGGTAATGATTCGGATCAAATAACCCTCGCTATTATTGGAGCCGGTGATGCGGGAGTAAAGCTTTTAGAGAATTTGCAGATAAATAAAAGCAGTTTATATCAGACCAAATATTTTATTGATGATAGCAGAGAAAAGATAGGAAAGAGAATCCATAACGTGGACATCAGAGGGCCGATTATGAATTTACAGCAGATTTTAGAGGAGAATCCGGTCAAGTTAGTGGTAATTTCAATCACGAATCTACCAATAGAGAAGCGTAAGTATATTTTGGAGATATGCATACAGAAGAATTGTCAGGTACGTATTTTACCGGATACAGTAACAATTCTGACCGGGGAAGAACAGAATCTATGGAGCAGTGTCAGAGACATAAGAATTGAAGAATTGTTGGGCAGAGAGCAGGTATCACTGGTGAATCAGGAACTGAATGAATTTCTGGATGGGAAAATAATTATGGTTACCGGAGGAGGAGGTTCCATCGGTTCTGAGCTTTGCAGACAGATTGCGAAAGCAAAAATAGGCAAACTTATTATTGTAGATAACTATGAGAATAATGCATATGATATTCAGCAGGAGCTTTGGAGGAGCTATGGTAATAATCTGGACATTCGGATTGAAATAGCTTCCGTTCGGGATAAGGAAAAGGTAGACCTGCTTTTTCAGCGGCATAAACCGAATATCATCTTTCATGCTGCTGCACATAAGCATGTTCCTCTCATGGAGGACTGTCCGGAGGAAGCGATACTAAATAATATCTTTGGAACCTATCATCTGGTTCAAGCAGCGGATAAGTATGGAACCGAAAAGTTCGTACTGATCTCAACGGATAAAGCGGTGAACCCAACAAATATTATGGGAGCCAGCAAAAGATTCTGCGAAATGTTGCTGCAAAGCATGAAGGAACGAAGTAAGACGGAATATGTGGCAGTCAGATTTGGCAATGTCCTAGGTTCAAATGGATCTGTTATCCCCTTATTTCAAAAGCAGATAGCTCAGGGAGGACCTGTCACAGTCACAGATAAACGTATTGTACGGTTCTTCATGACCATCTCTGAGGCAGTTCAGCTGGTATTACAAGCTGGTGCTATGGCGAATCAATCGGAAATCTATGTACTGGATATGGGTGAACCAGTTAAGATTCTGGAACTGGCTGAGAATCTGATACGGCTGTCAGGTCGCCAGCCATATACAGAGATATCCATAGTTGAGACCGGCCTGCGTCCGGGTGAAAAGCTTTATGAAGAGTTATTAATGAATAAAGAGGCACTGATTGCAACCTCAAATCATAAGATATTCATTGAGAAGCAGGATAATATTACTGAAAATGAAATAGATGTGAAGCTGAAAATACTAACACAGGCATTAGCAACAAAATCATATTCCCATATGATAGCAGCAATGAAGCAGGTTGTACCAACCTATAAGGATCCGGAGGAGATAAATAATCTGATCGATCCCTAGATATAATCGTTAGGAGGATGAATACGTGGAATATTCTTTGGCAGATATCCTTGCGATAATGATGAAACATTTTTTGGTGATAGTGGTATGTACTTTCATAGGATTTGTATCATTTTTCGTAGTGAATCGTTACATTACAGATCCAAGCTACACGGCACAAGTTAAACTGTATGTTAACCCCAATGAGGCAACGGGGACAGGTGCCTTAAATGAGCTTAATTATGCACAAAAGGTAATTTCCACCTATATTAACTTTTTAAGAACGAACCAATTCTATAAAGAAGTTATGAAAGGCAGTGGTTTAAACTATACCGCCGATGACTTAAGGGGAATGACAACGATTCAGTCCATTGATAATACAGAAATATTTGAAATTAGTGTTACTTCCAATGATCCGGAGCACTCATATTTACTCGTCAAGACAATGCAAGAGCTTGCGCCCGATTTTATTAGGAACATTAAAGATACCTCCGAAATCAATATCGTGGATCCGGTGTCCTTACCGGAAAGCCCCTCCGGACCAAATATTCTATTTAATACACTGGTGGGTGGCATCCTCGGGTTGCTTTTTTCTGCAATTGCATCCTTCGTATGGGAGGCCTTTAATATCAAGATTAAGAGCCGGGATGAATTAGTAAGGCGCTATTCCATTCCTGTATTAGGAAATATCCCGTATTACAAGAACTCGAATAAGGGCTTATTTGATTTTATTCCCTTTATGAGAAACCGTGCTCTTCCAATACAACCGAAAGTGGTGGGTACGGAGGAGGATAAGCGTTTCGATGTAAATGAAGCTTTTCAGGAGCTGAGAACCAATATGAGATTCACTTTATTTAATACAGGCTGCAAGAAACTGATTATCACAAGCCCGCTACCGGAGGAGGGGAAGAGTACTACCAGTTCCAATCTGGCGATTAAGCTGGCTCAGGCAGGAGAACGGGTGTTACTGTTAGACTGTGACTTAAGAAAAGGAAAGATTGGCAGTTATTTTAATCTAAAAAGCAGACCGGGTATGAGTGATGTTCTATCAGGCTTATTTAATGAAAACGATGTTATTCAAAATACAAGCTACGAAAAGCTAAAGATTATTACCATGGGATCAATTCCTCCCAATCCGGCAGAACTGATCAGCAGTACACAGATGGAGGAATTCATACAGCGGGTGGAGAAGGATTATGATTATATCATCATAGATTCACCCCCGGTCAATGTGGTATCCGATGTATTAGGTATCGCAAAATTAGTGGATGGTATCGCTATTGTAGTGCGGGAAGGCGTTACCTCCCATCCTAATGTGACAAATGCTTTAGAAAAATTTAAGCTGACAGATGCAGTGATTTTAGGATTTATTATCAATGGGACGTCACAAAATCAGGTAAAACGTTCAAAATCATATTATTATCATAGTAATCATGGTTGATCTTCATACGCATATATTACCTGACATGGATGATGGGGCTGGAAGTATAGAAGAAGCAATACAGATGGCAGAAACCTTTCGTGAACAGTTAGTGAATACGGTTGCTTGTACCTCGCATTATTATCCGTCAAAAATCAGCTTAGAGGAGTATGTGAGCAAACGAAGTGAGGCTATGAAAAAGCTGGAGCATTGTAACCTGGCCTTAAAGTCCGCCAGTGAAACCTATTTGCATGAATATTTATTTCATAATCCTGATTTAAGCCAATTATGCATCTTTCAAACAGATTATCTTTTAGTGGAATTACCCTGCACCGTTAGGTGGGAGAATAGTATTTATGACATGCTGGAACGTTTAATATACTATTATCATGTCATACCAATTATCGCTCATATAGAACGATATCCGGCAGCGAAAAAGAGTAAAGGGTGGATTAGGCGCTTCCTTTTGCTCGGTTGCCTGATTCAGGTAAATGCCGCCAGCGTACTGGATTGGAAAGAATGGCCTAGAATAAAACGTTATTTGAAGCGGGGATATATCCATGTGATTGCAAGTGACAGTCACAATCTAAGCACCAGGCCGCCGCAGCTACCACAGGCCTATGATAAAATCAGTAAGAAATTAGGGGAGCAATATAGCAATCAGTTAAAAATGAATGCACAAGCCGTGATTCGAGGGGAAGCGCTGCAAAAGAAAACCGGAGCTATTTTAGAATGAGGGTTTGAAGCAGCATCGAAAAGGCTTACGACATACAGCCATTAGACTGAGATAAATAACAAGGCGGGCTGCCGAGCATGGATTAAGAACGGTGGCCTGCTTATTTTATGACAAGTGAATTTGTCCGTAATTAGTGCTCTTAATCCATTAAAAATGACGAATACAAGCCTGGATAAAACCTGGGTTGCTGGAACCATCGACTTAATTCATCATAATATATAGGGTAGAGATTACAAAAAGGATTCATAAAATCCAAAATAGGAAAGAAATAGAGCGGAAGAGGCGTTGACCATGAAGAAAGGGAGGTGGAAAAGTGTTTGAGAACGAAATACTTTTGATAACCGGAGGTACGGGAAGCTTTGGAAATGCAGTACTTCAGAGGTTTCTTAACACTGATATCGGAGAAATCAGAATCTTTTCCCGGGATGAGAAGAAGCAAGATGACATGCGTCGAATCTATAAGGATGACAGAATTAAATATTACCTTGGTGATATCCGGGATATTCAATCAATCAAGAATGCAATCCATGGGGTTAATTATATATTTCATGCGGCAGCGCTAAAGCAGGTACCCTCCTGTGAGTTCTTTCCCCTGGAAGCGGTGAGGACGAATGTGCTGGGAACTGATTTCTTACTCACAGCTGCCATCGAAGCAGGTGTAAAAAAGGTCATATGTCTTTCGACGGATAAGGCGGCTTATCCAATTAATGCGATGGGGATATCCAAAGCAATGCTTGAGAAGGTCATGATAGCAAAATCAATAACCGTCGATCCAACCAGAACTCTGATTTGCGGAACCAGGTATGGTAACGTCATGGCATCCAGAGGTTCTGTAATACCACGATTCATTGAACAAATTAAAGCGGGTCAGCCCATAACGGTTACTAATATGAATATGACCAGATTTTTGATGAGTCTGGAGGAGGCTGTGGAGCTAGTGGTATTTGCCTTTGAACATGCTAAGACAGGAGATATCATGGTGCAGAAGGCTCCCGCTGCCACCATTGGGGATCTAGCCTTAGCGATAAAGGAATTATTTCGAGCTGATAACCAGATTAAGGTCATCGGAACTAGGCATGGAGAAAAACGTTATGAAACGCTGCTGACAAGAGAAGAATTTCTTGTTGCCGAGGATATGGGTAGGTATTACCGGATACCGGCGGATAAGAGGGAGCTAAATTATGATAAATATTTTAACGAGGGCAGTGAGATATTGGATACTCAGGAAGAATACAACTCAGACAATACGATCCGTTTATCGGTGGAACAGATAAAGGAAAAGTTGTTGGAACTGGATTATATTAAAACGGAATTAGCCGAACGATTTTCCTGATTACGTAGATTGGAAAAAGAGGGATGGGGTTTCATGAAAATATTAGTTACCGGAGCAAGTGGATTTATCGGGAGAAATTTAATCGCTGCCTTGAGAGCTTATGAAGGCCTACAGGTCTTTGAGTGTAACCGGGATACCGGTCAGTCATTATTGGAACAATATTGCAGAGAAGCAGATATGATCTATCATCTGGCAGGCTGTAACCGTCCGAAAGATGAAGGGGAGTATGAGCTAATCAATGTAGAATTTACAAAGAAATTACTGGAATTGCTAAAAAGGGAAGGGAATACCAGCCCTATTGTGTATTCCTCCTCCATTCAAGCACTTCTTAATAACCCCTATGGAAGAAGTAAAAAGGCAGGGGAGGAGCTTTTCTTTGACTATGCACGAGAGACCGGAACAAAAGTTTATCTCTATCGCCTTCCCAATGTCTTTGGCAAATGGTGCAGACCAAACTATAACAGTGTAATTGCTACTCTTTGTTATAACGAGGTAAATAATTTGCCTACAAGAATTGATGATGCCAAGCATTTGATGAGACTGGTGTATGTTGATGATTTGGTTAGGGAAATGATCGGATTAATAAAGGCAGAGGACAGGAGTACAGGCTTTTGTGAGGTGCCTCAAATCTATCATGTCACCCTTGGAAGAATTGTTGAGCTGATTCAGGCCTTTTGGCAAGATACGCAAGCAAGGAGAACGCCTGACTTATCCGAGGAATTCACCCAAAAATTATATGACACCTATCTCAGCTATTTGCCAGAGGTTACTCCTTTTTGATGAAAGGATAGTAAGGGAGGATATCGTAGGGCTTTAAGGCTTTCATAGAGAGGTCTAATTAAGCGAAGGGGAAAGGGATATAGATTAACATGAAAAAGCTGAAAATAATGACAGTGGTAGGTACGCGGCCGGAGATCATTCGATTATCCTGTGTGATCAATCGATTGGAAGCCACTGAGGCGGTGAACCATATACTGGTTCATACCGGACAAAATTATGACTATGAATTAAATCAGGTGTTTTTCACTGATTTAAATATAAAAAAACCGGACTATTATCTTGATGCTGCAGGCAAGACTACGGCGGCGACGGTTGGTACCATTCTTATCAACCTGGATCCGATTCTTGAACAGGAGCAGCCGGATGCATTATTGGTGTTAGGTGATACCAACAGCTGTCTTTGTGCTCTAGCTGCGAAGAAAAGAAAAATTCCGATCTTTCATATGGAAGCGGGTAATCGTTGTTTTGATCAACGGGTACCGGAGGAGACAAATCGCAAGTTGGTGGACCATCTTGCAGATATTAATCTGCCCTATAGTACAATTGCCAGGGAATATCTGCTCAGAGAAGGGATCCCCGCTGATCGTGTCATCAAGACGGGAAGCCCTATGTATGAAGTCTTACAATCGCGGAGAAAAGAGATTGAACAGTCTGATGTTTTGGAACGCCTGAAGCTGATTAAGGACAATTATTATATTGTATCCTTCCACAGGGAGGAAAATATCAATTCTGAGGAGCATTTTAAGAATATAGTAAATACAATAAATG
>JAQZBD010000084.1 GCA_029239235.1 Herbinix sp. | reverse complement strand
GAAGAGAAGAGAAGGAAACAGGCTGAAATTGATAAAAGAAAACGAAAAGCTAGGAAAGCGGGATAGAGAGGTACATATTGATATGGATAGTCAGATAGCGGTTACGAGAGAGAAACTCGATTACAGGACAAATGAGGCCTATAAGGCGCTTCGAACCAATATACAATTTTGTGGCGATGATATTAAGGTTATTACCTTGACCAGCTGTACTCCGAATGAGGGGAAGACAATGGTTTCCTTTAATTTGGCGGTTGCTTTTGCTGAAATTGGTAAGAGTGTGATCTTGGTGGATGCGGATCTTCGGAAGTCATTATTGGTTGGGCGTTATAAAGTGGGCGAGATTGAGTATGGATTAAGTCATTATTTATCCGGGCAGAAGAGGGGAATATATGATTATGTGATTATTGATACACCGCCGCTGGGGTCGGTGATTGATAGTGCGATTGTTGCGAAGATATCGGATGGGGCGATTGTTGTGATTGAGGCGAATTCGATTAGTTATCGGTTTGCTCAGAGCGTGAAGGAGCAGTTGGAGAAGAGTAATTGCAGGATTTTGGGGGCGGTGTTGAATAAGGTGGTGATGGATGGTAAGGGGTATTATGGGAGGTATTATGATGGGTATTATGGGAAGTATTGAGATTAGGGAGTATTAGAGTGGCTATGTTGTGAAAGTTACCTATGGGGGATACGATTTATGTTGAAAACAACTGATAACAAAATAAATGTATGTTTGGTTGGATCATCTGGCGGGCATTTAACACATTTATATATGCTTAAACCTTTTTGGGAGAAAAAAGAAAGGTTTTGGGTAACATTCGATAAAGAGGATGCAAGCAGTTTGCTTGAGGGAGAAAATGTTTACCATTGTTATTATCCAACAAATCGTAGTTTGAAAGCTCTCATGATAAATACAAAGATTGCATGGAAGGTTCTTCGGAAGGAAAAGCCGAATTTGATTATTTCCAGTGGAGCTGCTGTATCCGTTCCATTTTTCTATCTGGGTAAATTGATCGGAGCAAAATTGATTTATATTGAAGTTTTTGATCGTATAGATAAACCAACATTATCAGGTAAACTGGTTTACCCGATTGTAGATAAGTTTATTGTTCAGTGGGAGGAACAGAAGAAAGTGTATCCTAAAGCCATTGATTTGGGTAGTATTTTCTGAAGAAAGCTGGAAAGATGGAGTGAAAAATGATATTTGTAACGGTAGGAACTCACGAGCAGCCTTTTAATAGACTGGTGGAAAAAGTGGATGAGCTTAAAAGGGTTGGCATCATCCATGAAGATGTTGTTGTGCAAACCGGATTTAGTACATATGAGCCACAATACTGTGAATGGAGCAAACTGATACCATATCATCAAATGGTAGAGTATGTTGCTAAGGCGAGAATAGTGATTACTCATGGAGGACCAGCCAGCTTTATTATGCCTCTTCAATTAGCGAAAACACCTATCGTCGTTCCAAGGCAAAAGAAGTATGGCGAACATATTAACGATCATCAGGTAGAATTTATAAAAAACGTTAATAAGAGAATTGGGACAATTATTTCAGTTATTGACATTGATGAAATTGAAAACATAATTGTTAACTATGATTCCCTTGTGTTATCTATCGGACATGGAATGAACAGTAATAATTCCAGATTTAACATAAATCTTAAAAAAATAGTAGAAGGTCTTTTTATGGAATGATTTTATTGTTTGAAACAAGAATGTTAAAGACTTCTTTGTAGGGAAATGAATTTTGATAAATGGAGGATTATTAAAAAAATGAGAATATTACATATACCTACAGGAGGTTTGTTTTTAGACGGCATTTTTAGCTGTATATCTGCATATGCCACGGCGATGGATAGAACCAATCTCGAAATCGTCATAATAGCATCTAATCAGCCTAGTCGAGAAATAGCTGAACAAGTTAAACAAATAAATTGTAAATTAATTATTATTCCATACAGAAAAGTAAATACGAGAAAGTACATAACAGAGCTATGGCAATTTCTAAGACGAGAACAATTTGACATAGTTCATGTGCATGGAAGTAGTTCCATAATGAGCATCGAATTGATACTTGCTAAATTTTCAGGATGTAAAGTACGAATCTCCCATAGTCATAATACAACCTGTGATAATAAGTGTGTGGATAAATTATTGCGGCCTATATTTAAATATTCTTTTACACATGCATTTGCATGTGGCATGGATGCTGGCAAATGGCTGTTTGGAAACAGAGAATTCATAATACAACACAATGCTAGAGATTTGAATAAATATGAATACAGGGAACAGGAAAGGTTATGTTGGAGAGAGAAACTGTCATTAACTGAAAAATGTTTGGTTATTGGACATGTAGGACGTTTTAACTATCAAAAGAATCATGAATATATAATAAGAATTTTTAAAGAAATAAACAAGAAAAATCCCACAGCACATCTCGTTCTTATAGGGACAGGTGAATATTTGAATAATATAAAGGACGAAGTTAATAAGTTTAGTCTCTCAGAGAATGTACATTTTCTAGGTGAAATCAGTAATGTTGAGAAAGTACTTTCTGCAATTGATATAATGATATTGCCTAGCCGTTATGAGGGACTACCAGTTGTAGTTATTGAATGGCAGGCATCAGGCCTACCTTGTCTAATCTCTGATTCAATCACTGATGAATGCATAATTACTGATTTAGTCAGAAAATTATCAATTGAAGAAATGCCAGATGTATGGGCAGATGCAATCTTACATACGAATTTGGCTAATCGAGTTAGCGTAAAATCTGAAGTAAAAGAAAAACTACAAAAATCTGGGTATGATATACAAAATGGCGCTAAAAAATTAAAGCAACTATATCAAACATTCATTAGCGAGAACTATTGATGAGAAATTATGCTGTTGTAATTCATACAGAGGAATTAAAGGGCTTGGGATTAAAAGCAGTTTAAGATAACACGTGTTATTAAAAGCTGGGAGGAATCGTTTCTCACAGTATTGGATAAAGTGATAATAGCTTCAAGCGTAGTTAGGAGGAAACATGAAGGTTAGTATCGTTGTTCCGGTCTACAATGTTGAAAAATATCTGAATGAGTGCGTTAATAGTATTCTAACCCAGACATATACAGATTTTGAAATTATTCTCGTTGATGATGGGTCAAAAGATTCAAGCGGTAGGATATGCGATGGATATGCAAAGAATGAAAGGGTGAAGGTAATACATAAGCAGAATGCCGGTCTAGGCATGGCAAGAAATTCAGGAATAGAATTAGCTAAGGGAGACTATATCACCTTTTTAGATTCAGACGACTGTTGGACAGAGGATGCACTGGAGCTACTTATGGACGGTATACTCAAGCAAGGCGCAGATACCTGCATCGGTGGCTATACGAGAGTTACAGACGCTGGACTGAGGTTGCTGGAAGAAAAGCCTGCAGCTGCGTTATTCCGAATCTCGGACGAAGTAAAACAGCTTTTTTTTCCACGGCTGATGGGGAGTGCGCCAACGAAAAAGGATGCTTTTCGTCCATCTGTATGGAATGCTGTATACAGTATGAAGATTATACGAAAATACAATGTTCGTTTCCCGTCAGAAAGAGAGTTCATTGCAGAGGATGTTATATTTGATATTGATTATTATCGGTACTCAAAATGCGTCTGCATAGTAGATTCGGCAGGATACCTCTATCGGATTACGCCAGGATCTCTAACACAACGGTATAAAGCAGACAGATTTGAGAAGGTAGTATATTTATATAAAGAGGTACTTAAACGCTTGGCTGACTGCGGTTATGATTCTATGTGTTCATTACGCGCAAAACGCCAATTCTTTGTGTACATCAGAAGTTGTATTGAACAGGAAAATATCTCGATTTCTGGACTGACTGCAAAAGAAGCAACTAATAATATAAAAAGAATTTGTTATAACGGTTTTACACAGAGTTGTATTGCTTCTTATCCGAGCGGAAAGCTGCAGATCGCCCAAAAGGTATTTCTTGTTTTTGTTAAATGCAAAATGTCGTTTGCGTTGTATATGTTTTTATGCACGAAAGAACGTAAGGGAGGAAAAGCATAAGTGGAAGATCTGCTCCCTCGGAGCGATAGAAAAATGAGGAAGAAGAGGAACCGGTAATGAATATTGGAATTTTATCCATGCAGCGTGTCTGTAATTATGGCTCATTCTTACAGGCGCATGCATTGAAAAGCATATTGGAGCAAAGAGACCATGAGGTAGGCTTTGTTGATATCGATAACAAAGATTTTGTTGTGGTAAAAGAATCTAAGCTCCAGAAAATAATAAAGCATCTGGATCGGTATTTAATCAAAAGAATTCAATATAGTGAAAAGAATAAGGAACTGGCACAGCTGTTTTATAGAGAACAAAAGAATATATTAAATCTGACAGATGATTTTATGAATGCGGATCATTATGATGCTGTAGTTATTGGCAGTGATGAAATCTTTGTGTGTGATCCGGTAGGACCATGGGGAATATCAGTACAAAGATTTGGGAAAATTGAAGGTGTACCGAATGTTTTGAGCTACGCTGCATCCTGTGGCTACACTGGCATTTCGGATACTCCTGAGGATAAAGTGGCGGAAATAAAAGAAGGCTTGCAAAAGATGGCGGGGCTTTCGGTTCGAGATCAAAATACATACGAATTCGTCCGAATGATGATCGGCAAAAACCCGGAAATTCATTTGGATCCGGTTTTAATATATAGCTTTGAAAATGAAATCGTACAGGGAGAGAATATGGGTCAGCCGCAATTTCCCTATATGATTGTTTATGCTTATCACAATAGAATAAACTCGAAGGAAGAGATATACGAAATAAAAAAATATGCCAAAGAGCACGGGCTGAAAACAATATGTGTAGGTGGCTCACTCCCCTGGTGCGATATGTTTGATGTTATTCATCCATTTCAGGTTTTATCATATTTTAAACACGCAGAATGCATTGTAACCGATACCTTTCACGGGAGTATAATTGCTGCAAAATTTAAAAAAAAATTTGCTGTAATGATTCGAAACACCAATAAAAACAAATTGGGCTATCTTCTAAACAAATTGGATATGGAAGATAGAAGTATCGAGGATATAAAGCAATTAAAGAATATTTTGGATACTCCCTGTGATTTTGAAAAATGCAATGCGGTTATCACTGAAGGAACTGCGCATGCAATGAATTACTTTAAAGATTGTGGATTATAAGATCGAGGAATTCAGAGATCAATAGAGTACGATGCGGAAAGGTTAAACAACAAATATGAAAATTCATAGATATACAATTGAGAGCGCATTAGTACTGTTTGCTTGCCTCAATATTGTTTTTTTAAACAATGCTGTCCCCGGCTTTAGCTATTTCCTTTATATGTTACGCTTATTGCTAATTGCATATATTTTGCTAAGTACTTTCGTTTCTAGAGAATACTTTTCTAATACAATGAAAATCATTCTTCTATTTGTTCTATGGATTTTTATTATTTCTATAGTTCGAGATGGGGCGGTGAGTGATGCGATTAGAGCATTATCTATACCAATTCTCCTATCTTTGTATATTAATCTAAAAAGAAATAGAGCGTATATAGTAGAATGTATCGGTGTATGGGCAAATTTGCTTTTCGCGCTTGTTTTAATTGACTTTATTACGCAAATTATCTTTCCAACGGGTATGTATAGTGACTCGATGTACTCATTAAATTGGTTTTTGGGATATAAAACAGCTCGTTTAGTTTATGCATTACCATTATGTATCTTTGAATCTATATATTCAATGTGGAAAAATAACAAACTGTCATGGAAGTCCTATATATGTTTCATAATGTCTATATATACATTATATCATTCTGAAGCAACGTCAGCATCAGTAACGTTGGTTATTGCATGTATAATTGTTATTTTGCTTTGCATAGGGAGAAAAAGAAGGGGCCGGAGCCATTTTTGGGAGTATTTTGTGAATTTTAAAATAGTGATACCATTTTATATTGTTATTACAGTATTAATAGTATATATACAGAATGCACCATTTATTCAGTATATTATCGTTGATATATTGGGTAAAGACACTACGCTGACTACACGTACATATATTTGGAGGAATTGCATTGAGGTTTTGAAAACACATCCTACTACAGGAATAGGATACCTTTCAATCCAAAGATATCAGGAAATTGCCAATAGCATTTATGCAACGTCAGCGCATAATATGTCTTTAACAATTTTAATATCAGGAGGTTTTATTGCAGTAGCTCTTTATATTGGCATTGTGATAGCTGCATGGAATAGTTTGGAAAAAGATCAATCGATATATAATAAAATAGCTAGTATAGGCATTATTTCGGTTCTTATTGTTGGACTGACCTCTTCTTCGGCATTATTTAGTTTATGCGGATTTGTCTTCTATACGATAATTGGGGTAAATATTTCATTAAACAAAGCAGATAAGATATTTTCGGTTAATAGTAAGTGGAGGTAGCACGATGATAACATATTCAATCATTATACCTATATACAATGCTAAAAATTATGTGGATCAGGCCATACTCTCTGTTGTCAGTCAAACAATAACGGACTGGGAATTGATTCTCGTGAACGATGGTTCTATCGACAGTAGCTTAGAAATATGTCTTAAATATCAAGACCTGGATAGTAGGATAAAGGTTATTGATAAAAAAAATAGCGGTGTATCTGAAGCCAGAAATCAAGGCATAAAGAAATCAACGGGAAGGTATATTGTTTTTTTGGATGCAGATGACTGGCTTACATTGGATTATTTGGAAAAAATGAATAATATTTTAGAATCTGATCCTGTTGATCTCATTATTTGCAATTATATAAATAGCAATGGTTCTGGCGATAATAAGGCAAGGCCGATAAGTGATGAATTATGTAAGGGGATAAAAGAAAATGTTAATGAATTAATTGATTTCACATTAAAGCTTGTTGAATGGAAGAAGCCAATTTGGTATGGCCTGATGCGACCAATATGGGCAAAAGTCTTCCGTCGAGATATTATAGAAAACTTTCAAATAGAGTTTGATAAAAATATCAAATATGGTGAGGACACTGCATTCCTTTTGGAATATTTAACTTATGTTTCAAAAATAGCGTATAGGAATTATTACATATATTACTATCGCGATAATCCTTCTTCTGCAATGAATAACAAAAAATGGAACGGACCAGAGCCTGGAGAGCATTATTTTGAGGTGGTTGAAAAATCCGTTCGCAATATTACGAATGAAGAAGCTTTGGCTTCCTTCTGGTATAATATTGCCCAAAATGATTGGAAAGTACTGTACAATGCCAACTTGAGTTTCTACAAGAAATTGTTGGAAATGAGGTCATTACTTACAAGGCCCTGCTACATTCGATTCTCTGATAAAAAATTGACTCAAAGCTTTTCGAGAACCCGAAAATTAGAAGCTTGGATCATACGAAAACGTAATGCGTTACTGATGATGCTGATCCAATACATCAAAAATGCCCGCAAGAGTCTCAAAAAGGTTAGGGAAACAAAGACAAACGATACCAAAATATATATACATTTTTATAATGAGTGTAATTTTGGAGATGATGCCTTTGTAGCAATGTTGGCCAATCGATATCCGAATGTTACTTTTTTTATTAGCGGCAAAAGAGAATATTTGAAGGCTTTTGAAAAAGTTAAAAATATAGTATCGTATAATGATACAAATTTGAAATTATTTGCCAATAAAATAATACGAAAGCTTACAAAAAAGGATCCCCTTTTTGGTTGTAGAGCATATCGGTGTCAGAGCTGCATTACGATTGGAGGCTCGATCTTTATAGAGCCACAATCAGTTGATTTGAGTGCTTATTTTAGAAACAAAATTAATAAGCTATTCTCTGGAAAGAACAATTTGATTATAGGCGCCAATTTTGGTCCCTATCAAAATGATAGCTTTTTGCAGTTTTTCAGAAATGAATTCCATAGATACAATTATATCAGCGTTCGAGATTTGGATTCATATAGCTTGTTTCAGGATATCGATAATGTTAATTATGCGCCGGATATTTTATTTGGTATAAGAAATATTGTGCACAGCATCACAGTACCGGTTAATGCTAGACCCTACATTGTTATATCGGTAATTAATAAAGTAGATGATCTGGAATCTTATAAACATAAATTAAAAGAAATTGTATGCTATAATCATGACTTACATTTTGATGTAGTCATGTTGTCGCTCTGCGAACTGCAGGGAGATCTTTCATTGTGTAATGAGATTGTGTCAGGTGTAGATTTTGATGTTAAGATTCATAGCTATAATGGCAGTAATATGCAAGAGGTAATTCATTGTATTCAATCGGCTTCCTACGTAATTGGATCGCGTTTTCATGCGATCATTACGGCTCTGGCTTTTCAGGTTCCGTGCTTTCCAATTGTATACAGCAATAAAACGGTGAATATGCTGAAAGACATCGGCTACTCGGGACGATACGGACTGATTGACGAATTGGCGAATCTATCAATGCAGGAAATTGATGAAAATCGAAGAAAAAAATATACCCCTGATGTTGAACGTTTAGTAAAGGAATCGGAAAAACATTTTCTTTTCCTCGATAAAATAGGCATTTAAACAGTTATATTAAGGGGAAAACAACGGAAACATATTCTAAAAGTTATCAGAGGTTTAATAGCTAATGGAAAACACAAATAGAAAAAATGCAATGCAACTCATTCTGATGATTACTTTAACGTGTTTATCACAGATATTATCGCTATATAAATCACGTTTTACGGCCGTTTCATTTGGAGCAACTAATTATATGGATGCATATAATTTTGCTCTTAATATCGGTATGTTTGTTTTTGCATTTATCACAACAGGAGTAACAACAGTAATTATACCGGCTTATGTAAATAAGACTGATAAGAAAGCCATCGACTCTTTTATTACAATTATTTATTCCTCAATCATAATCGTTATCGCCATCGCGTTATTCTTCAGGTATCCTTTGGTGAATCTACTGACTAATAGAGGAATCGATTTTGTGAATTTAGTAAGTGATTTTTTGATCATAGCATTTATATCACAAGGCGTCACTGCTTTTTTAGCGGTTACAACAGGTTATTACCAAAGTATAAATCATTATACCATTCCCAAAACAATTGCATTGGTATCGAACGTAATCATTACCATTGTCCTGCTTTCCGGCTGGATCACAAATATATATACATACCTGAGCTTATTGGTTTTAGGCGCAATGATCAACCTTATATTAGATGTGTCAGTTGCAATAAAATCAGGCTTTCGTTATATTCCAAGGCTCAATTTTAAAAATCCATCTCTAAGAAATATGCTATTGGTTTTTGCACCGACGCTTTTTAGCTCCGGAGTTTACAAAATACATACGATGGTTGATATAACGATTGCGACAAATCTTGTAGAGGGACAAGTGACGATTTTAAGTTACGCTACTCAGATTATCACGATGGTGAATAATGTGATTGTTGGAAACCTGACTGTATATGCGTATCCCAAGATAATTGCCAGAATGAAAGAGAAAGGTGAAAAAAAATATTTCTGGGATTATGCAATATTTTTTCATGCAGCAGTGCTTTTGTTGATTGCGGGATTTATAAATATCGGAAACGAAGGCGTTAAACTGATTTTCCTTGGAGGTAGATTTACATCGAGTGATGTTCATTCACTGTACGTATTCACATGCATTTATATTTTTGGACAGCAATTTAATATTGTAAGAGATTTGATTTATCGATATTTTTATGCAAAAGGGAATACAAAAGAAACTTTAAAAAATAGCATATTAGTCAGTGCGGCAAATATTATTCTTAGTTTAATTCTCGTTCAGTTTTTAGGAGTAATCGGAATTATCCTGGGTACGGTGCTTTCCAGCCTGTTATCTCTTCTCATGATTACATATAGATTCAAGAAAGAGTATGGCTTCGGTGTTAAAATCATAGAAAAACTTTTGGAATGCGGGAAAAATATAATTGCGATGTGCGCAGCAGTATTTGTGGTTTATCTGCTAAAAATGTTTTTGAACCTACCATGGATTATAGTCCAGATCACAGTCTATGGTGTGATTACAGTAGTGGTTTATGGAGCCGTGTTAATTGCACTGAATACTCGAATCAAGCACATTCAGTTCTAAAATTATTATATTTAGACATAGAGCAGTGGGAAAGGAGATTAATTTGAAAACTGTTTGCAAAGAAAATATGTGTGCAGGTTGCATGGCGTGCCTCGAAGTGTGTTCGAAACAGGCAATAAAAATGCAAGATTCCCTCAATGCATTTAATGCTGCGATTGATGAGACATTATGCATAGACTGTAATGCTTGTCATAAAATATGTCAATATAACAATAATGTTGAAATGGCGAAACCAATCAAATGGTATCAGGGTTGGGCTGCTAATGATGGTGAACGCAAGAGCAGCTCATCCGGTGGATTAGGCGTTTCTTTGGCAAAGACGTTTCTTGAGAAATACGGGTGTGTCTGTGCATGTGTGTTTAAAAACGGAGAATTTCGTTTTGAATTTTCTGATTCGCAGAACGATATAGTCAAGTTTTCGGGTTCAAAATATGTTAAAAGTGATCCTACGGGCATTTATAAACAAATTCAGGCTAAATTGAGATTGGGAGAAAATGTACTCTTTATTGGCTTACCATGTCAGGTGGCTGCTGTCAGACTTTATATGGGGGCAAAATATAATGATAATCTATATACTGTTGATTTGATTTGTCATGGCTCTCCGTCGCCAGCATTATTGGAAATGTTTTTAAAGGATTATCAAGTATCATTAAAAACAGTGAACGACATTCAATTCCGTCGAAAAAACAATTTTCATGTATATAATGGGGATAAGGGAATTGGTTCAGAGAAAGTCCAAGATTTGTATACATTTGCTTTCTTGAGTTGTCTTGACTATACAGAAAATTGTTACGTTTGTAAGTATGCAAGGCTTTATAGGGTTTCAGATATTACCATAGGAGATTCTTGGGGAAGTGAATTGGCGGGAGAAGAGCAGAAAAAAGGGATCTCTTTAATTTTATGTCAAACCTTGAAGGGAAAACAGCTTCTTTATGATACAAATTTGCATCTTGAAGATGTGGATTTGAATAAAGCAATTGAAGCAAACCATCAACTAAAAGAACCTTCCCAGATGCCCGATGAGAGAAATAAATTCTTTTTTGAAATACTAAGTAGTAATAATTTTAAAAAAGCAATAAAGAATTGCTATTCTAAGGTATATTATAAGAAGCAGCTTAAGTTGCTTTTGGCCAAAATTGGGGTTATATGAAGTACAATAGAATCTTAAATGAAGTTATTGTTATTAAAATGCAATTACAGAATAAGGGATGAGTAAAAATATGAAATATATTGATATCCATACACATATTCTACCGGGTGTAGACGATGGCTCCGGCAGTATGGAAGAAACAATTATGATGTTACAAGCAGCGCAGGTGCAGCAGATAGAGACAATTGTTGCCACGCCTCATTACATTCCAGGTGGCAGCAATTTATCAGTGGATGCATTAAGAGAAAGATTAGAGCAGGTTCAGGCAGAAGCATATAAGATTAATTCCAACATGAAGCTGTTCCTAGGAAATGAAATTTACTACAGTGATTCTATTATTGAAGATCTAAAAGCTGGCAAGGTGCTAACTATAGCGAACAGTCGTTATATACTTGTAGAATTTTCTCCCAAGGATCCGGAGCAACATATCTACCAAGCAATGAGCAGGCTGGTTCGTGCAGGCTACATACCTATCCTGGCACATGTGGAGCGGTATCGCTGTTTCTATAAAAAAGAATATTTGATTCATGACTTAATTGAAGCTGGATGTTATATTCAAATGAATAGTAGAAGCTTGGTAGGCAATCTATTAGACAGTGAAACAGCTTATCACCGAAGTTTAATAAAGCTTGGGTTAGTTCATCTTATTGCGAGTGATTGCCATGATGAAAAGGTAAGAATTCCATATATGAAAAAGGCGGCACAGATAATGACCAGAAAATATGATGAGAACCTTGTTAATAAGATTTTATTTTCTAATCCTCTTAAAATATTAGGAGACAAATATATCTAAATTAATTTATAATTTTATTAGTTAATAACCATTCAAAATCATGGAAAAGGCTTGACACACCCGGCAACATGTGCTATAGTAATGAATTGTGACGTGAGAATACTTGAGCCAAAGCCCCGGTAACAGTATTTGAGATCGTATGACGTGAAAAATGACGGAATGCTTACTACAGCAAACAGATGTCATTAAAAGAATAAAATTCGAGAATACATTTTCATAAGGAGGAAAACCGATGAAAAGTTACATGGCTAGTCCAGCAACTATTGAAAGAAAATGGTACGTAGTTGACGCTACAGGACATACATTAGGTCGTCTCACTTCCGAGATCGCGGCTATTTTAAGAGGTAAAAATAAACCTACTTTCACTCCTCACATTGATACAGGTGATTACGTAATTGTAGTGAATGCAGATAAGATTAAGGTAACTGGTAAGAAGTTAGAGCAGAAGATCTATTACAACCACTCAGATTATCCAGGTGGTATGAGAGAGACTACTTTAGCACAGATGTTAGCTAAGAAGCCTGAAGAGGTTATTAGACTTGCTGTGAAAGGCATGCTTCCAAAGGGACCTTTAGGAAGATCTATGATCACTAAATTACACGTATACGCTGGAGCAGAGCATCCTCATGCAGCTCAGAAACCAGAAGTATTAGTAGTTAAATATTAATCGGAGTTTGAAAGGAGGAAATAACATTGGCTAAGGCAAAATATTACGGAACCGGTAGAAGAAAGAGCAGTATCGCTAGAGTATACTTAGTACCTGGTACTGGTAAGATTACAATTAATAAAAGAGATATGGATAACTATTTTGGTTTAGATACCTTAAAGTTAATCGTTCGTCAGCCTCTTGCACTTACAGAGACTGCAGATAAATTTGATGTATTAGTAAATGTTAAGGGTGGCGGTTTCACCGGACAGGCTGGTGCAATCAGACACGGAATCTCCAGAGCATTATTACATGCTGATGCAGATTACCGTCCAGCTCTTAAGAAAGCTGGTTTCTTAACAAGAGATCCTCGTATGAAGGAAAGAAAGAAGTACGGCTTAAAGGCAGCTCGTCGTGCTCCTCAGTTCTCCAAGAGATAGGGATTACTGCAACACAGGATACCTCAGAACAATCAAATCGTTACAAAAACCTCTCGGGACATTTGTCTTGGGAGGTTTTTTTGAATTGTACATAAAAAAATTTATAATTGTAAAGTAAATGTGAAATAACTTTATAATAGCAAAGAAATATGGTATACTAATAAAAAGGAGTGTGATTATATGTCGATTCAGTATACAAAGCTATTTCTACTGCTTTCAGAAAAAAATATTTCTAAGACCGAGCTGCAGAAACGTATAGGAATGTCATCAACTACAATGGCAAAACTTTCAAAGAACGAGAACGTTTCAATAAAAATTATTGATGACATTTGTAAGACATTAAATTGCCAACCGGGTGATATTATTGAGATGAGTAACACTACGGATAATTTACTACTTAATTTGCTTAGAGAAGAAAAAGGTATGAAGTTAAAGGGGGGCTTGTATCATCAAACACAAGTTAAATTAGCATACAATTCAAACCGTATTGAAGGTAGTAGACTGTCAGAAGACCAGACCAGATATATTTATGAAACAAATACAATCGCTACGGAGAAAGAGGAAACAGCTTCAATTGATGATATTATAGAAGCAATAAATCATTTTCAATGTTTTGATTATATGTTAGATATAGCTGATCAGAAATTATCGGAAGATATTATAAAAGAATTCCACAAAATATTGAAAAATAATACTTCAGATAGTAGAAAAGAATGGTTTTATGTGGGTGACTATAAAAAGAAACCAAATATGATTGGAGATCAAAAAACGGTTGCACCATCAAAAGTAAAAGGTGAAATGGCTAAATTGCTAATTAATTATAATCAAATCTCCAAAATAACTTTTGAGGATATCATAGAATTTCATTATAATTTTGAATCAATTCATCCTTTTCAAGACGGGAATGGAAGAGTTGGGCGGATGATTATTTTTAAAGAATGTTTAAAAAATGGGATAGATCCATTTATTATTGATGAGCAGCATAAATTATTTTATTATAGGGGATTAAAGGAATTTTCGGAGGAAAGAGGATATCTTATAGATACTTGCTATTCGGCGCAAGATAGATACAAGGAATTATTAGAATATTTCACTAAAGAATAGGTGAAAAGAAGTCTTCAGACGTCCTAGGTAACAAACATAAAACTAGTACTCCACTCCAAGAATCTATCATTCATGCGTTGCAGTTCTCGAACAGCTATCCCGAGAGATAAAAAGCGGTCAATGCATTTATCAAGAAAAGCCCGATTATTGGGAGTTTTTTTTGAAGATAAATAATTGATTTTTTATTTTGTAAATGTAAAGAACGTTTTATTATAAGCAAAATATCTTAGGGCATCTCAAAACGTCTCAAACATTTTCCTTGGATGTTCTAGTATTGATAAAAAGAAGAAAGTGTAGAAGCGGTAAAATGGAACCATATTATTATAGTCAGATGAATAAACAACAGCAAAGAATTTATCAGGTTATCAAGAGCGGTCTGGAGTCGCTCTCACAGAGTTTTGATGTTCAAAGAATTGATGGAACAGAACTGAGTGACATTTTTTACAAGTTAAGATTGGATTGTCCAGAGATATTTTATGCTTCGACATTTCGTTATTCTTTCTACGAGGATTCCACGCTGGTAAAGATAAAGCCGGTATATTTATTTGAAAAGAATAAGATCAAAGAGCATCAGTTGGCAATGAGAGCCAGGGTGGAGAAGCTTGTCCGGATGGTAAAGGATAAAAGTGACTGGGAAAAGGAGCAATATATTCATGACTTTATCTGTGAAAATGTGACTTACGATAAGTTGAAGAAACAATATTCACATGAAATACTTGGCCCATTGGGGCAGGGAAGATTCTTTGTGATCAGCTGTCTATTCCTTGTATTGTTGTTATCTCCGAAAATAATCCGGAGAAGAACATCAAATATCGTCATGCGTGGAATGTGATTCGAATTAATGGAGTATGGTATCATCTGGATGCTACTTTTGATAATTCATTAGGAAAAAAAGAAGTGAGATATGATTATTTTAATTTGGATGATAAGAGCATTTTCAAGGACCATGAGCCTGTGATATACAAAGTTCCTGCGTGCAACGAAGGTGATCATTTTTATTATAAAGAGAAGAAGCTTTCTTTTACCAAGTATGAAGATGTAGCAAAACGTTGCCAACAAGCAATTAAAAAAGGAAATGTTCTAACCTTTCATTGGAGAGGTGGTTATCTAACAAAAGCTGTCCTAGAGGAATTACTAC
This sequence comes from Herbinix sp., assembly GCA_029239235.1. Taxonomy (GTDB): domain Bacteria; phylum Bacillota; class Clostridia; order Lachnospirales; family Lachnospiraceae; genus Mobilitalea. The sequence goes on along the minus strand of JAQZBD010000084.1, from coordinate 1,280 downwards.
ATATCATAGCTGAGGCAGCCAAGGAAAAGGGTAGGCACAGTCAAGTTTCTATAAACTGGATGCAGGCAGTCATCCGTGTGAAATTCATTCAGGAACAGCTGGAGAATTCAGTGAAGATGGAAGATGCGTACGAAGAGGAGAATGATGCAGCATCGGAGAATGATGCAGCATCGTTATAGAAAGTAATTTTTTATAAAATGCGCACATTAGTATGATATTTTTTGTGAGAGGAAAATAATTAAACAAAAGATAAGAGCAAAAGATAAGAGCAAAAGATAAGAGCAAAAGATAAGAGCAAAAGATAAGAGCAAAAGATAAGAGCAAAAGATAAGAGCAAAAAAATGTAGAACAATCCCGAGATTATCAAATATTTTTGGGATTGTTTGCTATCTTTTGAGCGTCTGAGATCAAAACGAAAATTATATATATCGTTGGAAAGAATTACGAATGGAAAATGCTAGGCAAGAATTATAAAGAATGATATAACTGATATTGAAGATATTGAAGATATTGAAGATATTGAAGATATTGGAGATATAGAGATGTAGCAATCCAGCAAAAGTATAAAATGAATTGTGAAATATGATGTTTTGTAAAATAAATTGCAGTTTTGAAAGGAGTGTAGGTAATATGAAGAAATTAAATGTGAAAGAGGTAGTAATCGACTAATTGAATATCAGGCATGATTAAGATGTATATCTTGGAATGCCACATCTTGACTCTTATAAATAGCTTAACTTTGTTAAACACATGATAAGATGTGTTTTTTTTGTACCTATCTTTAGGTATAAGCCATAGCAATAGCTTTTAAAGGGCTATTACTGTGGTATTTTTATGCTCATTTTTGATTAGTTGGATAGTAGGTAGTAAGAAATCAATAATTAGAAATGCGAGGTAATTAACTTGAAGCAAAAAGAAATGATACATGGTTTAATAATAGCTGTTCATAGAGAACGCTATGAAGTAAGGGTAATGGATGAGGTTTTATATGCAAGATTGAAAACGAGTGTATATTATAGCGGGAAGTACGAAGAAGAATATCCTACTGTGGGTGACAATGTTATCTTAGAATACAATCCCATAGGGGATAGCATGATTGTAAAAACAGAGATAAGGAAGTCCAAATTTTCAAGAAAAGATCCGGACGATGGATTAGGAGAGCAAATCATTGCAGCAAATTTTGACTATATATTTATCATGATGTCTCTCAATTTTGACTTTAATATTAAGCGCCTAGAGCGCTATTTAACTGCTTCGTGGCAAAGTGGCGGAGTTCCTGT
>JAQZBD010000083.1 GCA_029239235.1 Herbinix sp. | reverse complement strand
GAGCTAAGTTACAAGAAAGGAGAGGAGGGAAGGTCTTGACTAATCCGATTTACATTACACAAGCAGATAAAGAGAAGTTAAGCAAGTTGATTGAAGAAAGCAAATATAATGAGGCAAAAACTAACATTTACCTGAAAAAACTGGAGGCAGAGATAAACAGAGCCATAATCAAATCTGTAGCTCAGCTGCCGACTAATATAGTAATTATGAATTCCAACGTATTACTTGAAGTAGATGGCTTCGAAGAGGAGGCAACTTTGGTATACCCGGAGCATGCAAATGTGCTGAAAAATAAAATATCTGTTCTATCTCCCCTTGGTACGGCAATACTTGGATATGAAGAAGGAAGTGAGATAGAATGGGAGGTTCCAAACGGTAAAATCAAAATTCTTGTAAAAAAGGTAAATCAGATATAATAGAAAAGACTGCTGCTCGTTAGATTGATGGCTGCAGTCTTTTTGCATTCTTAAAAACTATTTTTGAGTATTCATCTGACTGTTTTTATATGCTATCAATATGACATCCTCTTTTGTACTATCACCAATATTATGCTCTAATTCTGTAATTTTCTTCAAATCTGCTTCCGATACATTTGCGAACTGATAATCGTTGAAAGCGCTTTTATTGCTCATTTCCATATGAATAAACCTCCTAAATAATATTAGATTATTAGCTGTTTTTCTTAAATTATTCAAGGGTTAATAACACTGTCCAAAATAGCACGTTATGGAAAGTCGCAATTCCTTAAGCCCTGTTCGCGGTATTCTTTCGGTGTCATCCCAGTCTCATGCCGAAATTGTGAGGAGGTAGTCGTTATCTTTGCCGGACTTCCTGATGCATATGAATCAGAAGGCTTTGATCGTAAAACATTAGATATGCCACCAAACCAGAACGCATTGATTGAAGCAATCAGCAAGGTGCAGAAGAATGTGGTTGTTGTATTACACAATGGATCGGCTATCACAATGCCCTGGTTAGCACAGGTACAGTCCGTATTGGAAATGCATCTGGCGGGAGATGCCTGCGGAGAAGCAACAATCGATTTATTATACGGAGAGCAGAATCCATCCGGCAAATTAGCCGAGACCTATCCAATGAAATTATCGCATAATCCAAGCTATATGAACTTCGCCGGTGCTGATGGATGCCCGGAATATCGTGAAGGCATCTTTATTGGATATCGTTATTATGATAAGAAGGATATTGATGTACTATTCCCGTTTGGTTATGGGTTAAGCTATACCACATTTGAATATTCTGATTTAAAGGTGGATAAGACGTTTATGACAGATCAGGAGACTGTCAATGTTTCTATCAGCGTTACTAATACAGGGGATCGGTATGGCAAAGAAGCGATACAGTTGTATATCGCAGATCATGAGAGCAGTGTAGCAAGACCTGAGAAGGAGCTGAAGGCATTTAAGAAAGTTTCACTGGCTCCGGGAGAGACTAAAGAAGTCACTTTTACTTTGGATAAGCGAGCATTTGCATACTATGAAGTACAGCTTCATGATTTCTACGTTGAGAGCGGAGAATTTACTATTATGGTAGGAAGCTCTTCCAAAGATATTCGAAAGACTGCCAAAATCCATGTTGAAGGAACAGTGGAAATCCCGGTAATGTTTACCTTGAATTCTACCATTGGACAGATCCTAAAGACTAAGAAAGGCCAGGCGGTCATGGCACCAATGATGGCAGCAATGAGCAACCAGCAAAGCGACCAGAATCTGGACGCCTTAGGTGAAGGTTCCGCAGAAATGGCTCAGGCAATGGCATTGGAGATGCCGCTTACAGCCTTAGTAGGGTTGGCGGGTCTGCCAATAGAGCAAGTGCAAGGAATTCTTTTTGCACTGAATGCCTAAAACGTTGTATGCAGGATTAAAGAGACTTTAGATTTTACTCTAAGGTCTCCTGTATCGCTTTTGCCGGTATCCGAATCTGTACCTCAGTCTCAACACCAGGGGTACTAAGGTAGGACAAGCCATATTCCTCACCGAAGAACACCTGTAATCGCTTATGAGTATTGTAAATGGCAATATTATTTCCGGTTTCTTTCGTATTACTTCCCAATAAAATAGTCTGAAGCTCCTCCGAAGGAATTCCAATTCCATTATCAGAAACAGTAAATACCATGATATCGTCTTCCAGCCAACCCATGATAACAATATTTCCTTCTTTCGAATCTTTACCCAAGATACCATGGAAGATAGAGTTTTCAACAATGGGCTGCAACACCAGCTTAGGTATTTCATAATCCAGCATTTCATCCGGTACATCAATAAAGAAATGAATCTTATCCTCATATCGCATATTCTGAAGCTGAACATAGAGGCTCACATGCTCAAGTTCATCCCGTATACTTACGATATTATTCCCCTTACTTAAGGTCAATTTATAGAATTTGGATAATCTTTGCACTGCCAAGGAGACTTCAGTAGATTTCCCGGTCTGAGCCATCCAGTTAATCATATCCAAGGTGTTATATAGGAAATGAGGGTTAATCTGTGCCTGAAGTGCTTTGAACTCGGATAACCGGAGATCCCTGGCGGACTGCTCCTTTTGTATCATTAATTGATCTAACTGATCCGTCATGTAATTGTAGGTTTCAATCAGTTCCCCGATCTCATCCGTACCACCCTTCGTATCCAGATGGGTCGGAATGCCAAAGCGAACACCTTGCATTTGCCCAATGACAGAAGAGATACGCTTAATAATGGAATGATTTAAATTGAGCGCCAGCATCATACCAAGAACTAGGATTGCTAAATAAAAGAACAGAAATTTATATAACAAGACATTTCCTTGTTCTGACATACTGCTGGCAGGAATGGTAGTAATCATGTACCAATCTGTTCCGGGTATGGTTTTATAGTTGCAGTAGACGCTGGAATTGGCGAATTTTACAGTCACAAATTTGGTTGTTGTACTAATTAAGGAAGGAACTCTGGAGTACTTCAACAGATAAGTACCGGACAATCTTGTGCTTGTTGTAGAAACCAATTCCTCTCTTTCGTTCAGGATATAGATAACACTTTCGGTAAATGGCAGATCCTGCTCCAGGATGGAGTCAATGGTGCGTTGGTCAAAATACACCACCAAATGAACATAGTAGTCATTCACTTTAATATTATGAATAATAGCCAGATCACCATAATGACTGATTTCATAGGGAGAAAGGTATTTGCTAGGGCATACCAAGGTGGATTGATCGGGGTTTAGTGCGAGAATACCGTGCCAGTAAGTACCGGTTGTTTCAGACTCAGGCTTAAAGATTTCTTCATCATTATAGGGACTAATCGCATTATAATGTTCTTTATCAATATAGATTTTCACCGTAGATGCCTTACTGTTATTGGTCAGGGAACTGACCATGGTATGAAAGTCATTCAAACTAGTGGGGAAAGAGGCCTTATTAATAAAGTCCGTCGGTGAATCACTATAAATATAAGAAATAAAAAAATCCTGACTCTCAATACTGGAGGCAACTGTCTCAATCTGATTGATGGTATTTCCAAGAGCCGTCTGGGTTTGAGCAGATATGACGGCAAGGGATTTCAAGGTATTGTTGGTGGTAATAGCAAGAAGCTGATTATAGCTAAATACCGTAATAAATATAGTAGGAACGATAGCTATGAGCAAATGTGAAAACATGAATTTCGATTTTAATTTCAGGTGGAATAAATAAAAGTCATAAATCTTAAAAAATATTCGCTTCATTTGGCAGTCCTTTCAGCGGATAACGGTTTTGAGATCGGTTATCTGCTCAGCTCTTTTTCACGGTATTCGGATGGAGAAAGCCCAACCTCTTTTTTGAAGCTTTTTCCAAAATAATTTCCATCGGAATAGCCTACCCGGGAGGAAATATCAGTAATTTTATTTCGTGGATCGTTTAATAATTGCTTTGCTTTCTCAATACGAAATTCTGTAATGTATTGATTCAAGGTTTTTCCGGTCTCCGTCTTAAATACAGTACAAAGATAGGAGGAGGACAGGTGTACATGATCGCTGATATCTTTAATGGAAAGCGAATAATCACTATAGTGCTTGCTGATATAATCCCGGATCATGAAAATCGTAGGATTTTCTTGGGAGAGTGACTGCAATTGATTTGTAAATTCATCAATCTTGTCCAGGAGCATCATATGCAGCTCTCTTAGAATATCACAGTTTGAGATCGTTTCCAGCAGACTTTCTGAATCAGCAGTTGAGGCTTCTGTTTGCAATTTGAGATTATATTGAACTGTATTAATCTGCATGAACAGCTTATAATATACATCCTTGATTGCATTGGCCAGCAGAGAATGGTTATGAAGCAAAGTTTGATAAAAGGATTCGGCTAACGCTCGTGAATGTACCAATTCCTTCTCCTGTATTGCCTTTATAAAATCCTCGGCAAATTCATAGGGATAATTGGCTGCTATTGCAGTGGTAGAACTTTCATAATTTAGTATGCTGCCATATTCATAAAAAAACGAACTTTGTAGCAAAATAACAGCAGAGTTATAAGAATGGAATACTTTGTTGCTGCCTATTACCGTTTTTCCAATGGAAATAAAGAAGTTTATATCTTTGGGTATCAAATCCTTTATCTCCTTCGCTAATCTTAAAAGAACACTTTCCATAGGGCGTTCGTCTGAGAATACATGCATGACAAAAACTGATTCTTGTTTTATAAAATGTATTTCGGACAGATTCCGCTTTGTAACAGTAGAATGAATGTCATTTATAATAGAAGTAATTTCTTCTTCCATGATATTATTCTGGGGTGTCTTTAGCTTAATGATAAAGGTGGTAAATGCCGTTCTTGGGTGAATGATATCTCGCAGCCCGGCATCGGACAGAGAAGAATCGTTCTTGCTGTTATAGCCGCTTCGAGTCATATTCTGTGCAAACTTTGAAGAGGCATCCTTAGCAAAAAGTGCATTGGATTTCTGGTTGACCCGATGCTGGAGAAGAGTGCTCACAGATTCGGACAAGGCTTCCGTAAGTTCCTCTGTAGTAAAGGGCTTTTCCACATAACGTACGGCTTTCAGTTTAATTGCAGCCATAAAATATTCCTTATCCGAGTAGCCGCTCATAAAAATGATGGGACATTGGGGGTTTAGCTCCTGTATCTTCTCGGCTAACTCAATGCCGTTCATTCGAGGCATACGGATATCGGTTAAAAGGACATCCGGGAGGTGAGTTCTGGCCAGCTGCAATGCATTAATTCCATCGTCCGCCTGATCAATATGGTCAAAGGGAAGCTCGTCCCAAGGAATACTTGAGATTAGACCCTCCCGTGTTAATTTTTCGTCATCTGCTATTAAAATTCTCATGCATGACTCCTTTGTTTATGAAATCTATCTGGTACATATTGTACCAAATTTCGAGAAGATTACAACTAAAAACAAAGAAATGTAATATTACACAAAATATTTAAAAATATTCATTCAAGGATTAAGACAGTAGAAATTTACCCTCAATCAAATGAAATTACGATGTGAAATAATTATTTCGGATGATAAGATAATATATGTGAAAGGGAAAAGCCAGAATAAGTATGAGCTGCAACTAAAATTGAAGCAAAGCTTAAGCTGGTCGAGAAAGGAGTAAGAAAATTGGCTGAGGAATACATTCTTGAGTTAAAAGGAATAACGAAAATTTTTCCTGGTGTAAAAGCACTGAATGGTGTACAGTTTCGGTTGAAAAAAGGTGAGATTCACGCATTGATGGGTGAAAATGGCGCCGGAAAATCAACTTTTATAAAGGTAATAACAGGTGTGCATAGACCAGATGAAGGAGAAATCTTCATTGACGGAACAAAAGTTGAATTAAAGGGACCGAAGGATGGTCAGAGTCATGGTATTGCGGCAATTTACCAGCATGTTACTGCTTATCCGCATCTTAGCGTTACAGAGAACATCTTCATGGGGCATGAGAAGGTTAAGAGAGGTTTTATTGACTGGAAGCAAATGCATCAGGATGCGCAAGACTTACTGGATCAGTTGAATTCGGACTTTAAATCGACAGATGAAATGGGAAACCTCAGCGTTGCTCAGCAGCAGATGGTTGAAATTGCAAAGGCATTATCTTCTAATGCGAAAATCATCATCATGGATGAGCCTACCGCATCCCTTACAAAGAACGAATCAGAGAATTTATATCGAATTGCAGAAAAGCTTCGGGACGAAGGCGCTTCTATTATCTTTATCTCCCACAGATTTGAAGATATGTATCGTCTGGCTTCCAGAGTAACTGTATTTAGAGATGCTAAATATATCGGAACCTATGATGTTGATAAGATTTCTAACCATGATCTTATTACCGCCATGGTTGGTCGTGAAATCACAGACATGTTCCCTAAGCCAGACATTAAATTTGGCGAAGAGGTACTGCGAGTTGAAAACCTGAACAGAGAAGGTTATTTCAAAAATGTATCCTTCAACGTTCGTGCAGGTGAGATCCTTGGTCTTACCGGTCTGGTAGGTGCCCGTAGAACAGAAGTAATTCAAACTATCTATGGTGTAGAAAAGCTGGATTCCGGAAAAATCTTTTTGGAAGGTAAGGAAGTACAGATTCGCAATCCACAAGATGCGATTAAGTATGGTATTGGCTTACTGACAGAAGATAGATCCAACCTTGGATTAATTCAGAGTTGGGGTATCGGAAGAAATATCACCTTGACTGAAATTGAGAAATATGGTAATAAATTCTTTACCAATGATAAAGCAGAGCGTGCTGCTGCAAAAGAGTTGGCTGAGAATGTAGATACAAAGGCAGTTTCCTTATTTGATAAGGTAAGCACACTTTCCGGTGGTAATCAGCAGAAGATCGCCGTTGCGAAGATTCTTGCCTCTGACTTAAAGCTGCTGATCATGGATGAGCCTACTAAGGGAATCGACGTAGGTGCGAAAGCAGAAATCTATGACATCATGGGACAGTTAGCACAAAGAGGATATGCAATTATCATGATATCTTCCGAAATGCCTGAAATTCTCGGATTAAGTGACCGTATCGTAGTAATGTGCGAAGGTAAGGTTACCGGAGAGTTATCCAGAGATGAAGCAACCCAGGAAATGATTCTTGAGTTTGCGATGGCAAAATCCCTGAAAGCAACAGAGAAAGAGTGAGGTGCGTAAGTAATGGAAAAGAAATCCTTATGGAAAACGATCACCGGCTCTCGTGAAGCGAGTTTGGTAATCGTATTAGTAATCCTTTGCATATTCATTGCAAGTAGAAATTCTACGTTCTTAACACTGGGATCCATCGAAGGTTTGTTTAAGAACTATGCAGTAAACTTTGTTTTAACCTGTGGTATGATGCTGGTACTTATCATTGGTGGTATTGATATTTCCATCGGTTCCACCCTTGCATTTTCCGGTATGACAGCATCCCTGATATTAAGAGATTTCCCGGAAACCTCAGTACTTGTAGCATTCCTTATTTCAATTGCTGTTGGTTGCGTATGTGGATTAATCATTGGTGCGATTGTGGCTTTCGGTAAAGTGCCTCCGATTATTTGTACGTTAGGTGCAATGAGTATCTACCGCGGACTCGCATATTTAGTAGCGAAGAACGAATGGGTATCCGCTTCAGAATTCAGTAAAGCATACAAAGCTTTTGCTCAGAGCAGGTATCTTGGTTTTGGTCTTATTAATAACCTGGTAGTTATTGTTATTATATTATTGGTAATCTTCTACATTGTCATGAAATGGACACCAATCGGAAGAAAAGTATATGCGGTTGGTAGTAATGCAGAAGCAGCCCTCGTTAGTGGTATTAAGGTTACAAAAGTAAAAGTAGCATGCTATACCATTCTTGGTGCTTTAGCCGGTTTATCAGGTGCAATGTTCACATCTCTTTACGCATCCTCCCAGGGTAACATGGGCGAAGGAATTGAGATGGACGTAATTGCGGCCTGCGTAGTAGGTGGTGTTAGCTTAAACGGTGGTAGAGGTAGCGTTGTCGGAGTATTCTTAGGTACTTTGATTATCTCCATCATTGGTAAGGGACTCCCTATGATCGGAGTATCCCAGTTCTGGCAGAGAGCTATTAAAGGTTTAATTATTTTACTTGCCGTTATCATCAATGTTTTAGTTCAGAGACAGATGGATAAGGCTGCATTAAAGAGAAGGGAGATTTAATTATGGCTGGAAAATCAGGAAGAACGATCATTGCAGAAGAAAAATTCTCCTTAAAAAAATTACTTGTAAGATGGGAAACCTTTTTAGTAATTATATTTATCTTAGTTAACATCATGAATGCTAACATCTCCGATAAATATATGAGTGTTCCCGGGTTATTTAATGCGACGAATTCCTTCTTAAGTATAGCATTTTTAACACTGCCGATGTGTTATATCCTATTAATCGGCGAAATTGATATTTCTGTTGGTGCTCAGGTAGCTCTAAGTGCAGTATTACTTGGTATCAGCTTTAATGCAGGATTACCTATGTGGTTAGCAGTAATCGTTGCTCTGGGAGTTGGTGTAGTATGTGGTTTCATTAACGGTATTATTGCTATCAAGTTTACCGAGTTGAATCCAATGATTATTACACTTGGTACACAGATTTTATTCCGTGGTATCGCGGAAATGATTTTGAAAGATCAGTCTACCGGTGGATTTACTTCCGTGAAATGGTTCTCCAATCTGTACTGGGGAAAAATCGGCGGGGTGGTTCCTATCATGTTCGTAATATTCGTAATCTGCGCTGTAATCTTTGGTGTGGTTATGCATAAATCAACCTTTGGCCGTAGAATGTATGCGGTTGGCAGCAATAAGCTGGCTGCTAAGTATTCCGGTATTAACGTTCCAAAGATGCGTCTTACTATTTACACTCTGACCGGTCTCTTCTGCGGTATCTGTGCAGTATTTGCATCCTCTCAGATGGGTAGTGCAAGACCAAACGTTGGTTCAGGCTATGAACTTGATGCAATCGGTATGTGCGTACTTGGTGGTGTATTAACCGATGGTGGTAAAGGTAACTTTATCGGAGCTATGATCTCCGTATTCCTGTTAGGTTTATTAAAATATGGTCTTGGCCTTGTAAACGTATCCTCCAATATTATGTTGGTGGTAAAAGGTGCATTACTTATTTTCGCTGTAATGATTCCTCATTTGAATTTGGGAAGGTTTTTCAAAAAGAGAGCAGTTAAAGCGGCATAATCAGAACGATTTATGTTCATTCTAATCATGATACCAACACTTCGGTGTTTGTATAAATATCTTTTTAAAACTATGGGAGGTTAGTTGAAATGAAAAAGAAATTATTAAGTGCAATACTTTGCATCACTTTAACAGCAAGTATGTTAGTTGGATGCGGAAGCAAATCCGATTCAGGAGAAGGAACTACAACAGCTCCTACTCAAGCAGCAACCGATAACACAGATGATGGTTCAGGTGACGCAGGATCAGCAGATCCATACGCTACTGATGGTACTTATGCGATTATCGTAAAGAGTGCTGGTAACCCTTACAACAAGAAAGAATCTGATGGTTACAAGCAGGTTATCGAAGCTCAGGGAGGTACTTGTGTAATCCAGGAGCCAGAAGCAGCTACAGCAGAAGCTCAGATTACTTGTATTAATAACGTAGTATCTCAGGGCGTTGATGCAATCGCAATCGCAGCAAATGATACTGACGCTTTAGAGCCAGCTTTAAAGCAGGCTATGGAACAGGGCATCCACGTAATGAGCCTTGACTCCGCTGCTAACGCTAACAGCCGTGAAGTATTCGTAAATCAGGCTGGTACTACAGAAATCGCTCAGACTTTAATGGATGCAGTTCTTGATATCTCCGGTGGAGAAGGAAACTGGGCTATCCTTTCCGCAGCTTCTACAGCTACAAACCAGAATGCTTGGATTGATGGTATGAAATCAGTTATGCAGGATTCCAAATATTCTAAGCTGAACTTAATCGGCGTTTACTATGGTGATGATGAATATCAGGCATCCGTTGACCAGACAGCTGCTATCCTTGCAGATGATCCTAATGTAAAAGTTATCGTTGCTCCTACAACTGTAGGTATCATGGCTGCTGCTAAGGTTCTTCAGGATGAAGGTCTTACAGGTAAAGTTAAGTTAACAGGTCTTGGTTTACCTTCTGAGATGGCTGACTATATCGGTGCTGATGACGCTCATTCTTGCCCTTATATGTATCTGTGGAATCCTATCCAGTTAGGTAACTTAGCTGCTTATGTTTCTATCGGTTTAGTAAACGATGTAATCACAGGTGCTGCTGGCGAAACCTTTACAGTTCCGGATGCAAATTTAGGTGAGAACGGTTCTTATACTATTAAAGAAGCTGCTGATGGCGGTACAGAAGTCATCTTAGGTGCACCATTCGCATTCACACCTGAAAACATCGCTGAGTGGGCTACTGTATACTAAGAATTAGAACGGCTTTTCAAAATTTATGGCTTATGCTATAATAAAAGAATGAATCGTACAAGTGAATCAGCTTACTGATTCACTTGTACTGAATTAAAAAGGGTTGCTGATTCTGGCAGCCCTTTTTTACCAAAAGAAGTTCGAGGTTGAAAGAAAGTCACTTTCAAACTAATTATTAAGGCCTATTCCAGAAGTGAATATATTCGCTTCTGGAATAGGTCAAGAAAAAGTGAAAGGCACGGGTATAGCTATGATAAAAGGTTTTAAAATGAAATTGTATGAAGGTATGGCAGAAGAATATGAGATTCGCCATAACCAGTTGTGGCCAGAGATGATAGACATGATTCATGAGCATGGCGGAAAGAATTACTCTATCTTTTTGGACAAGGACACAAATATTTTATTTGGTTATATCGAGATTGAAGACGAGGTAAAATGGTCAAAAGGAGCCGACACCGCAATTAATCGTAAGTGGTGGGATTTCATGGCTGACATAATGGAGACAAATCCTGATAACAGCCCTGTAGCGATTGACTTAAAAACTATGTTTCATTTAGACTAATGGATTATGATAGGAACGAAATGCGCGTTTCTATCATCGTGTATGATAGGAACAAAAATACGCGTTTCTATGATCAAGTATTATCATATGCAAAAATATAGCTGACGATGAGGCTGGGTGACCCTGGCGGAATGGAGGATATCTTTGAAAAAAATTGGGTTTTTAATAAGTATACTTTGTATTATTACAATATTAGCAGGCTGCAGCTCCAGCAAAACTTCAGTGGAGAATGGGGACAGCTATTATGCACCGGTTGCATCTGATGGGAAATATGGATTTATTGATGCCTCCGGCAAGGTAGTTATTAAACTCAAATATGAGGATGCCGGACTTTTCGCTGACAACGGGTTAGCTGCTGTTAAAGTAGATGGTAAGTATGGCTATATTGATGCCGCGGGAGATATGGTAATCGATCCTCAGTTTGACAGTGCAGGATTTTTCCGAAACGGCTTTGCACCAATTACAAAGGATGAATATTATGGCTTTGTGAATGAAAAGGGTGAAGTTATCGTAGAACCCATTTATGAAGGTGTAGGAAGCTACGGTGAAAATGGATACACTGCGGTAATGAAAGATAGTAAATATGGTTATATTGATGAGCAGGGAGCAGTTGTAATAGATTTTATTTATGAAACAGCCTATTCCTTTGACGATAATGGCTTAGCCAGAGTTGTGAAAGATGGACTGTATGGGTATATTAACGAACAAGGTAAGGAAGTTATTCCATGTGAATTCGGATATACCGAAGATTTTAATGATAAAGATATCGCACTGGTTAAAACCGCAGATGGAACGTACGGTTATATCAATAAAGCCGGAGAGTACACAATTGAACCCGATTATCAGATGGTATTTGGGTTTACAGAGAATGGCTTAGCGGCAGTAGAGAAAGATAACAAGTGGGGATATATTAATGAGCAAGGTGAGATAGTCATTGATTTGCAATATGATACGGCCTTTAGCTTTGCTAAAAATGGTATGGCATTAGTGAGTAAGGATAAAAAATATAGCTTTATTAATGCAAGCGGAGTGCAGGTATCCAAGGAAACCTATGATTACGCTTCGAAATACAGTGATAGTGGGTTCGCAATCATAAGTAACGAAAAGCTCTATGGATATATCGATTCCGAGGGGAATACGCTCGTAAAGCCAACCTTTACAGAAGCCTATGATTTCATGGATATGGGCTTGGCTATTGTAAAGACGGAAAAAGGTTATGGCTATCTTGGAACGGCTGGAAAGTTTGTCATCAAGCCAAAATATCAGGTTGTTGGTGAATTCGTTAAAGTAAAATAATTTTAAAAGTAAACGCATGTAGCAGGAAATTCGCTAGATGCGTTTTATGTTATCATTCATTTCGAGACATAGGGTAAGTTGCGTTTTATGATAAAGGATTATTTATCATACTTCACTACGATATACTCTCCATATGACGCCAGTATTAGGGATGAAATAAACGGGATCATTAGGAACGTTTAGGCCGGTATCTACAATATACATTGCTCCATCAGAGCCAAACAGGACCTGTGAGGGTCTTTCAAAGCCACCTTCCCTTGATATGGAAGAGGGGAAGCCTGTTTTATTAATAGCAAAGGTTGCTGTGGTTCGGGATCTCATGTCAATTTTAGAAACTCTATGACCGGCATGGGCATAGGTCATTACATCCCCGGAATCGGTATACAAGGTACTCCCGAACTCAGCAACATATACATCTCCGTAAACACCAAAATTCTCATCATAATTAAAATCAAAGCCTCTGATATTGGAATTCGGAGGAAAGGTTACAAAGGGCACCGGCGGAACATTAGGCTGATTTTTAAACAGGAGTGTTGGCTGTTGTCCACCCACGGGAGTGAATCTTGGTGAATTTACGGCTTCACCTCCGGAATAATCCGGCCAGCCGTACCAAATATTGGGCATGATATAATAAAAATCATCAGTGGCATTTCCGATTGGCCTGCTTCCAATCGCATTGTAGCCATTATTTACAGCGTATAATTGACCCCGATTATCGAATTTTAAGAAAGCTGGATTTCGAAATCCCCAGGCATACTGTTCCAAATCGGAACCATCAAGCTTGGATCTTATTATGCTTCCAGAGGCTTTCACATATTTTTTTCTATATTCATAGGGCTGATTCGGAATTCCATAAGGCGAAAAAGCACCAGTCAAAGCCTTACTATCAGTTAAGGCTTCTGCCATGATGTTGTTGGTCTCGAAGTTTTGTCCATTCAACATGATATAATCGCCTGTATAGTCACAGAGTAATGGTGAAATTGGGATCCATCTGTTATCTTTACCAACGACTCCGCTATTGGTGACAGTTCCTTGACCAAAGTATAGTGAATTATCGGGTGAAAAAGCAATGGGGCTATTATAATTATCACCGTTGCTTGGTAAACCCATGATAATATTTTGCCTAGTACCATCTCTAAATATTTTTGTGACAAAGCCTCTATGGGATACATAGATTACCCCGTTTAGATAATTGATTCCTGAAATAGGTATATTAAAATTCTCAGCGATTAACTCCAAGCGATTGTCAATCAATCGAAGCACTCTGGGAATTCCCGTAGCTAGGCCGGAGTCAGCAATCAGGAGATGTCCATCCTCAGTAAAAACTATTCCAATCGGTGAATTTAAATCTTTAAGAAATACCTCAATATGGTAGCCGGAAGTAATATAAATATCCGATGGATTTAAATATCGTTCTGTTAGGGTATCGTTTTGACTTTGTGAGCAGAGCTTAGGTCTTTCGTTGACATCCTGATACATTAACCTCACCCGGAGAATATTTATTATAATATATTCATTTCTGTTTAAAATAGACTTTTACGAAATAGAAAGCGGGTCTCTACAACTGCCATTCCTTTCGGTAACTAAGAGGTGTCAGTTCTTCCCTCGCTTTAAATAGGTTTATAAAATGACTCACATGATTCATTCCAATTTGAAAGGTAATATCATTAATAGATAGCTCGGAATACTTTAATAATTCCTTGGCATAATTAAGGCGTAGTGTAATTAAGTATTCGCTGTAGGTAATTCCGAAATACTTTTTAAACTCTCGGGAGAGATAATAAGGGCTAAAGCCATAGTTTTTTGCAAGCAGTTTCAAAGAGATTTCTTCCTTAAAGTGCTGATCCAGATACTTTACCATGCTTTTGATATAGTCCGGCATGTAGGAGAGGGATCTGTGTTCACTACTATTATGAATAATCAATTCTGTAATAATAGAATTTAAAAGATTTGAACAGATAACTTCTGCATTCGGGTCTTTTTTTTGTGTTAAAGTGAGGATACGGCGCATGTTTCCTTCCAGGCTGGCGCAATCTTCCGGCGTGATAATACGAAACCCAGGCTCGATGAAAACATTGTAGTACCCGGAGGCACTAACTCCCTGAAAATGAATCCAAAGAAATTCCCATTGTTCGCCTGAGCAGCTGTAATATTGATAATCCATACAGCTGATATAGAAGGTATCTCCTGGTTTTAAAGTATATTCCTGCGCTTTATATTTTAATAGTCCTGTACCGGAGATGGTATATACAATTAAATAACTGTTTAGATTTTCACGTTCGGTATAATAGGTAGGAAAAGTTTTAAAATAGCCAACCTCTTGAACATAGAGGTATGTATTCTTTGCGAGAATACTGGGGGTATTGATGTATCGGATACTGTCCTCGCTCCAGTCGAAGGAGGCGCTTTCGATATAGTTTTGCATGTGGGGGCTTTGCCTTTCTGGTTGGATTATTTGGTAAATTACGAAGGGGAGGTTGTGAGATTTTTCATACCATTGATACAAATTCCTTCGCTTCATGCTGTATACGGCGAATTACGCTCAGGAACCTGTATCAATGGTATGAAAAATCGCCAAGGTTTTGTA
>JAQZBD010000319.1 GCA_029239235.1 Herbinix sp. | reverse complement strand
CATCTTGCCCTCCTTACTCACCTTTCGTACACGTACGTCGGTAATTTGCATGGCATGGTCCCCCTTCTGTCAATATTTATCGTTAGTTATTAGAAAAAGCAATGTTTAACACTAGTTAATTTCACTTTTCCCTGTTACTAATTCACATGTTGATCCTCTATATTCATTGAAAATACATCTCAATGACTGGTAGTTGATGGTATTATACCATATTTATTCCCAAATGTGAATAATATTTACGAAATTTTCCTCGATACTTGCAACTTTTTTGGCATTTTCCATAAAAATCGCATTATTTGGTGTTATAATTTACGATTTTACAACTAATTTCTTTTGTATACGTGCAACCTCCTCCTTCAAATCGAATATACTGTCTATAAAATGTTAAAAATTTTAATGGTATATTTATGCATAGAACTAATTTAATATTGTATTTTAAGTGAAATGGGTTATAATAGCAGGTAGCAAAGCCTCTAGGCGCTATGAATGAGATTGTCTGCAATTGCAGCCTCCTCATTGAAAAGATGAGTCGTTTATAATTCATCTTAATTTGAAAAAAAGAATAGGAAGTGTACTATGTACAAAATAGATTTCGACAAGCCGTGCCGAATTCATTTTATCGGTATTGGCGGCATTAGTATGAGTGGATTTGCAGAATATCTACATACCCTCGGATTTAAGGTCAGCGGCTCTGACAACCACCAAAGTAAAATTACCGAACATCTTACTCAGCTAGGAATTGAATTTCACTTAGGACAGCGGCCCGCCAACATTACGCAGGATATTGATGTGGTTGTGTTTACAGCAGCTATTATGGAAGATAACGAGGAATACCAGGAAGTAATCCGAAAGAACATCCCGATGTTAAACCGGGCTGAAATGATTGGTCAACTGATGTTGAATTTTGAGGATGCGGTTGCCGTGTCCGGAACCCATGGCAAGACAACAACTACCTCCATGCTTTCCTTGATTTTTATGGAAGGTGAATTGGATCCTACCATCTCTGTGGGAGGAATTCTCGATGCCATCGGTGGAAATATTCGAATGGGTAACTCCGAACATTTTATAACGGAGGCTTGTGAATATACCAACACCTTTTTAGAGTTTAATCCAAAGCGCAGTATTATATTGAATGTGGATGCCGATCATTTGGATTTTTTCAAAGATCTTGATGATATCCGTAATTCTTTTCACTTATTTGCAAAACGCCTTCCAAAGGATGGCCAGCTATTTATTAATGGGGAAATTGAGCGCTATGAGGAACTTACCTCTGATTTAGAATGTGATGTATTTACTTATGGTATCACAGATCCCAGATATGGTAAAAAGGATCGCATTTATGATATCTACGCCGACAAGATCTCTTTTGATGAAAAGAGTACCGGTAGCTTTGATTTATACTACCGTGGTGAATATCTCGATCGTTTTCAATTGAATGTAATTGGAATTCATAATATTTCAAATGCTCTTCCTGCGAT
The DNA here is from genome assembly GCA_029239235.1 of Herbinix sp. Lineage (GTDB taxonomy): Bacteria > Bacillota > Clostridia > Lachnospirales > Lachnospiraceae > Mobilitalea. The sequence goes on along the minus strand of JAQZBD010000319.1, from coordinate 3,470 downwards.
TGGTGTTGCACTGCAGGTAGGTATTCCGGTTGACAAAATAAAGAAAGCCCTCTTTTCCTTTACAAATTCAAAACGAAGATTTGAGCTCAAAGGTGAGATCGGTGGAGTAACAATTATTGATGACTATGCACATCATCCGACGGAGGTTACCGCTACCTTAACGGCGGCACAGAATTATCCTCATAAAGATTTGTGGTGTGTATTCCAACCCCATACTTACTCCAGAACAAAACAGCATTTGACAGAATTCGCGGATGCACTCTCCCTAGCCGACCATATTGTACTCTCAGACATTTATGCTTCGAGAGAAAATAGTATCCGTGGGAGAAAATCTTCTAGGCTTGTAGTTATCCACATTATCCACAGTATTATCAACAATTTCGTTGATTAATGCTGTGGATAATTTTTTTCTCCATTTTCTTTCTACAAATATAGACATTTCGACTAAATTGTTCTTGTTTTCACTATATTTCAATGTCATATTACATTTTTTTACATATTATTACCTATGTTTCATCCACATTGTCCACAGTATCCACATTTCGCAATATCCCGAAATCCCCATAAAATAGGCTATTTTCATATAGATTTATCTGTGCTATAATGTTGCTGGCATTAAGAATAATGTCGTGTAGTAAAGAGGGGGCAAGATTTATGAATAAGATTTCATTACATGCGCAAGGTATTTCCGACGTTACTATTATCCCAAATACCTTTATTGATCAGTTTATGCCGTCTGCGAACGGGGCTTACGTTAAAGTTTATCTTTATCTGCTGCGTTGCTTTGCCGGCAACTGCCCGGAAGTAACGATTTCCTCCATCGCCGACCGCTTAGAGAACACTGAAAAGGACATTATCCGTGCCCTTACCTACTGGGAAAAACTAAATCTATTGACATTAACACGTAACTCGCAAAAGGATATTACTGCAATCAATCTAACCGACTTAAGCAATGCTCAAAAAGAAACGAATGTGATTGTTGATTTGGATACAGAACTTGATGAAATCGCAGTCAGTATACATACAGAGACAAAACCCGCCACAAGGCAGAGTTATTCTACGGAGAAGATTGCCCAATTAACGAACAATGATGAAATTAAGTGGGCCATGCATATTGTAGAAATCTATTTGGACCGTCCATTAAAACCAATGGATCTTCAATTAATTCTCTATTTATACGAGGAGCTTCATTTCTCACCGGAATTAATTATGTATTTATATGAGTACTGCGTATCAAAGGGTAAGAAAAGCACTTCTTATATCGAGGCCGTTGCTTTGACTTGGGCCGAGGAAGGCATTGATACCGAAGCAAAAGCAAAGGAAGCTGCGACTTCTTACAATGATCATTTTAACACAGTGAATAAGGCTTTTGGCTTAAACCGCGCACCGGGACAGATTGAGCGACAGTACATAACGAAATGGGTAGAGGTTTTCGGTTTTTCCGATGAAATCATTACAGAAGCCTGTAACCGGACGATACTTCGAACGCAAAAACCCGATTTTAAATATACGGACAAAATTTTGGAAACCTGGTTTAAAAAAGATGTAAAGAGCCAAACTGATATTATAAGATTGGACGAAGAATTCTCCAAGACCAGCAAAACCCAGGATACAAATAAAGTCACAAACATCGCAAAGCCTACTCCGAATAAATTTAATCAATTCCCCCAAAGAACCTATACCGCGCAAGATTATGCCGAGCTGGAACGAAAGCTTTTAAATAAGGGCTTATAAAGGAGATCTAACGTTATGGCTTTAAAAAACGACCAGTACAATCAGATTTTAAGGGAATACGATAACCGGATGCTGCAAAATAAGCACAATTTGACCATTCGTCTAAACGAAGCGTATGGCCTTATTCCGGAGCTGAAAGAGCTGGAGGAGGAAATGATCTCCCTGTCGGCTAAGAGCGGTAGAATGGCACTCTATGGTGATGACAGCAGCTTAAAAGCACTGAAAGAAAGAACGTCAGATTTAAAGGCACGCCAGATTGAACTTTTACTTTCAAACGGGTTTCCTGCCGATTATTTGGACATGCAGTATCAGTGCGTCAAATGTAAGGATACCGGACGTATCGGTAATGAAAAATGTAATTGCTTTAAACAGGCTGTTGCGGATTTAATGTATTCCGGTTCCAACATTAAAACCATCCTTGCCCACGAAAATTTTAGCAAATTTTCTTTTCACTACTATTCCGATGATTTTATTGATGAAGCGATTGGTTTATCGCCACTCTCCAATATGCAAAAGGTAGTGGCAAGCTGTAAGAATTTTATAAGGCATTTTAACAAAACTCATGACAACTTATTGTTGCTGGGTAATACCGGTGTGGGAAAAACATTTCTTGCCAATTGTATTGCGAAGGAATTATTGGATCGTGGCAATACCGTAATTTATCTTACTGCCTTTCGATTGTTTGATATCTTAGAAAAGCATAAGTTTAGCAGGGATGAGGATAGTTCTTATGCTGCTGCGAATCAATTTGATTACATCCTGGATTGTGATTTACTAATCATTGATGATTTGGGAACTGAGCTTAATAATTCCTTTACGAATTCCCAATTGTATCTAATAATAAACGAACGATTATTAAGACAGAAATCTACCATAATTTCAACCAATTTATCATTGCCTAATATTAATACGACTTATGGGGAAAGAATATTTTCAAGGATTGTCAGCAGTTACTCCGTGCAGCGTATTATCGGGGAAGACATTCGTCTACATAAGGCAGTCAATCATATTAATTCCTGATAATTAAGTAAAACCTGCTTGACTTACCAATTTAATAATGGTATAACTTTTAATGGCTTTTGAAACCAATTCTAACTTTCTATGGAGGGAAATGTAATGCCAAAGCATGAGAAGATCTTAGAAACGATTCCTGTAGGACCACTTGGTATTGTCGCTCTTGAGAGCAGCAAAACTTTAGGACAACATGTAAACGAGTATCTTGTAGGATGGCGTAATTCACGGGAAAGTGAACACAAAGGCACCATCGCTTTTTCCGGCTATCAAAGAGATTCTTATTTATTGAAAGCTTGTTGCCCACGATTTGGTACTGGGGAAGCAAAGGGTCAAATCAAAGAATCCGTTCGTGGTTCCGACCTGTACCTGCTTGTTGACGTTACCAACTATAGCTTAACTTACACGGTTTGCGGACAAACGAATCATATGTCACCGGACGACCACTATCAAGATCTAAAAAGAACCATTGCAGCAGTCGGCGGAAAAGCCAGAAGAATTACGGTAATTATGCCTTATTTATATGAAGGCAGACAACATAGACGTAGCTCAAGAGAATCTCTTGATTGCGCTTTAGCACTTCAGGAGTTAACAAATATGGGCGTAGAAAGTATCATTACCTTTGATGCTCATGACCCCAGAGTTCAGAACGCAATCCCTCTTAACAGCCTTGAAACTGTAGCTCCCAATTATCAATTTATTAAGGCAATGCTTCATAACGTTCC
>JAQZBD010000082.1 GCA_029239235.1 Herbinix sp. | reverse complement strand
GGAGAGGAAAATTAAGCATATGTCCCATTGCCATATAGAGTAATGGAGTTGTAAATATGGCTGATATGATAAATCTCCTCCATAACACTTTTCTTTCCTTTTCTCTTCGTTCCTGATCATCATCTACTGCAATTGCTTCATCGATTGCTTTGTATCCAGCTTTTACAATGACATTTTTTATATCGGATATTTTAACGATGGAAGAATCATATTGAATGATTAATTTTTCCGTAGCGAAATTCACATTGGCTTCTGCAACTCCTTCTAATTTTGTTGTTACCCTTTCAACTGTCTTAGCGCAGGATGCACAAGTCATACCTTGTATTTGAAGTGTTTTGTTTATCATGGAGACCTCCTATTATTTTATCTTATACACCCCACGGGGGAGGGGTATTTAATGGCATTATATCTTTATACGAAACATATGTCAATAAAGTTTATTAATTTTTATTCAAAAGTTTGATTCAAGTGTCAAAATTCTTTTTGTGCTGACGCAATCAATATATACACGCATTGATACGTGAAACTGATTTTTACACTAGAATTAAACTTTTTTTCTTAAAAATTTTTTGAAAATTTTAACCATTATTTCCTTGATGTCTATCACTAAATAAAAATAAGTATTCTAGGATATCAGGTAGTAACGTGTTATCTAGATAGCAGAAAAACCACAATACGATTTCCTATGCATAGCAAAAGAAATCGTATTGTGGTTTTTCTATTCATATCTGACAGGCATAAGCTGTTATTCTATAACTTAGTCTTACGTTTTGGAAGCAACTTCCACTGTTTTAGGTTTCTGGGAATATTTCTTTCCAACCTTTAAGCCAGGTTATCCTAATCAGTGAGCTTACTTCCCGTAAGTTAGATTATTTAGATCTAACTTATAGGGGGCAGTTCACGAATAGAGGCCCCATGAAAGGTGCTAAATCTTATGAAAAAAGAGCATCAATTTCCTGATACTTATAATATTGCGCAGCTTTGACACGTTTTAACGGAAAATCCAAATTCTCATATAACCAGTCTTTAAAGTTATCGTTTTTCCATGCTTTTTGTGATTCATGACTTTTGTCATCTAGCTCAATAGCCATGATTGGTCTGAGATTTTTATCACAAATAAGAAAATCAACATGTTTTTGTGATATCTTACTGAACCATTTAAAATAATCCTTTTTAGCGGTAACACTAATAAAATCTTTCAAACCAACTTTTGGACAAATAATATAACCGTATTTATCGCATACAGGCTTTAGGGAACTGTAAAAAACACTTTCACTCTTTGAGAGTAGATATGTTGTCTTATATGGAAATGCTTTAATACGATGAAATAATATAAACAAAAATAATGCTATTATTGCTATTAAAATGAGTACTGTATTCAGGTCGATTGTAGGACATTCCTTTCGCTAAAAATAAGTTTTAATCCTTATATAAAACCATAGGCTGAGATTAGCCTCACTGACAACAGGATTAATTATAATTCTATATTTCGACTTATTATAACATAGGATATACATAAATTCCACGATAATCATAGATTAACGTACCATAATTTAAGGTTTGGCTGAAGTATTAATTAAATCGGTTAACTCTTTCAATTAGATTAAACACATTTTCTTTTATTTTTTCAATGATGACAATAAATTCTTCATAACTTTTTCCAGTTGGATCATCAAGACCCCAGTCATATCTTTCTTTACAAGGCTAATAAGGGCAATTAACATTGCAGCCCATAGTAATTACAATATCAACAGGTGGAATATCCTCCAGAAGTTTAGAGCGTTGGGTGGCTTCCATATCAATATGATAAAGCTTTTTCATTAGCCTTACGGCATCCTGATTAATTTGTGGTTTGGTCTCCGTTCCAGCAGAATAGCTGTCAAAGATCCCCGCACCATAATGTTTTCCAAGTGCTTCGGCGATCCGACTACGGCATGAATTATGAACACAGATAAAGGCTACTTTTGGCAACATGAGCAAGCATCTCCTTTCGGTTCATCGGAGACAATTCGACGTTCCATCAATACAGTGTTACGCCATACTCCAAATTTATCTTTCCCAATTCTCTCTCGATAGCCTACCATTCGAAATCCGCATTTTTCATGAAGACGTATACTTGCAAGGTTATCCTGCATAATGCCTGATTGTAAAGTCCAAAAGCCGAAAGCCTGATCTGCGCTCCCTTTGTACATAACAACAATTAAAGATAACGCCTTACTTTATTCATATAAATTATGTATTCTTCTCCAAAATTCTCTTTACACCATCTTTCTTCTGATAGGATAATCCAATGCGCTGATATTTGAAAAACTAATACTATTACAAGCAATAGTAAGGATTTGGTAAGGAGTACGCACCCCAAAAAATAAATAAAATATGCCACATACATTGGATTGCGGGAAATTTGATAGAGTCCATTAAGATTGATACCGTTTTTTTCGGGTTTTGCAAAATTTAATGCGGAAATAATACACAATAAGACCCCTAATCCATAGATTGCGCAACCTATATAAAACAAGGAGGTTTCAGTCATAATTTTGAGGAAGAACAGATATACAAAGATCAGAAGGTTTGAAATCTGATAAAACCAATATGCCACCTTTTCTTTTCCAATCAGTGGCGCGAAGTAAGCGGCACGTTTTAGCGCTTCCTTGTTTATTAGGCTTAAAAGTCCGAATCTTATTAGTATAAGTGGTATTACTGTCAGAATTGCATTCATTGTATCCTCTCTTTCTTAAATCAAAATAAATACCTCCTGGCATACAAATCTTATCTGGATCATGGTGCGCTTGGAATGATTAACTCTATGAATATAATATTACTTTATTTCAAGTTTATATAGTCCAGTTGTCTGGTCTAGAATAAACTTGTTTCTTTCAAGAAGTTTTATTGAGTTGGTATTTTCAGGCACAGGGTCAGCAACGATTTGTACAGGGTTTTCAAGTGAACGAATTAGCTGACATAATTGTTGAACAATAACGCGGATCACCATACCATTTTTTAATATACTCTTTGTTTAGCCAATCTTCTATAACGTTAAGATCATCTTTATTTGCCGGACGCAGGAAAATCATATTCTTCATACGCCTTAACCTTCTTTGGGAAAGATTTCATTTTTACTGGTAAATAGCTTGATGCAAATAATGGCGGTTCCGATTCCATATCCTAAGGGGGCAATATACCATAAATTTTCATTAATCGTAATGGAACCTATAAATCCATTTAGGCATAATAATCCACAAATCAATAAAGTACTTCTTAATGATTTATAGTTCTTGTGTGAGGTTTTTGCCATAGATGAAAAAATAAAGGCTAACCCGATAAATAGTCCCCATGCGAGATAGTCAATTGTCATTTCAAGAGACGGCCATTTTCCGATTTGTAAAAAATCCGGTACATTTATTCCATCTTTTATTAAGCGATTTGTCACAACAAGATTTGTAATATGAGCGGTAGCTGTTAAAATCATGCCACCGGCAGCAAATATCACTGAGAGTAATTTTATTTTACCACCTTCATCGTCAAGCGGTAGGTATACAAAAAACGGCACCATAAATATTCCGGATAAAAGTGTTATAATCTCCATGGCAATTAGCCAGGAGGGCAAACCCGTAATGATAAATATGAAAGTTATGATAAAATATGCAAAACACAATAGGATTCCCGCTAAGGATACTTTTCTTAAGTCCATTTAATTTCTCCTCTAAATATAATGTAAAACAAAATAATCACAAACGTTTAAGATAAATCAATCCCTTTCCTATAAAAGCCCGAACTGTCTCTGAAATTCATCGGTACCTACTAGAAAAATGCCTAGGATAAAGCATATTATAAAAATCATAACTGGAATAAGCGCAAAGAATCCTTTCATATTGAACCATTTGCGGCATGACCATAGCATAATCGGAACGATAGCTGCCAGCCATATTAGTAATAGGATAAAGCCTATAAATATTGAGATATCTGCTTCTGAACCCAGATCATAGGCATACCCCTTCCCATGTCCTGTTATGAACATGTATATTCCGCAAACCCAAAGCGGTGAAATTAATCCTATAATCATGATCCATATGGATGAAAGTATAAATTTTATTTTTTTCAATTTAACCTCGTATGTAAATTATAATATTATTTGTTTGCATATACCTACTTGTTATCTAGCTCAAAAATCAAATGAGGCATTTCTATTCCTCTGTAAATTTTAGTAAAACTACCTGTTTCGACCATGCCAAGTCTCTTAGCAACTGCAATAGAGGATTTATTGATAGGTCTGATTTCGCAGATGATTTTTGGAGCTTTTAAAATGTGAAAGGCATAGTTTATCATAGTATTAGCTCCTTCGGTAGCATATCCATTTCCATGATGTTCACTCATCAAGATATATCCGATTGCCCAAACTATTTCACCTTCAATAGTTTCTTTTAAGAGCCCGATTTGACCCACAACTTCCTGCGTATGCCTATTAATGGCCAATAAGTAATCTATTCCATTATTTTGATAGCCACTCTTACGCTTTTCGATCCACTCTCTTATATCATCATCTGAAAAATAATGCCCCCATATCTTTTGAACGCCTTCATCCCGCATTATTTTAGCGATGATTGCAAAATCCTTTTCATTAATTTCTCTGAAAATAAGTCGGTCTGATTGAATCATGATAATCACCTGCTTTCCTATTGATGCGGCTGTAAACGTTTTACAATGTGCATCATTTATCTAAACCAACCTTAACAAAATTCTAGTTATCCTGCAATTTAAATTCTGCATTGTCTGTTATTTCAACGCCGAATTCGCTATCTGTCAGAGTTACCGTTGAAGAGCCATTTTCTTGGAAAATGAGCTTATCTCCATTCAATTGAAATACATACTTATACTTTTTATCATCCGTTGTCATTGTTAATATATCATTCTCTATTGTATAAATTCCTTGTGGATGATAACTACTTAATGCGTCATATGAAAATGAAATATTATCATCAGAGATGATAACACACGGAGAAGGTATTTCTGTACTTGGCTGTTCTAATACATAAGTACCGTTCTTAACAGTGATATTTTCATTATTAGAGCTACAAGCTGATAATGGCAAGGAAATAAGAAATATAATTAGACTAGTTAATATTTTTTTCATTGAAATCACTCTCCTATTAATTACTAAAACCATAATTTACGTAGTCTCATTTGGCGAGGTTAATCCAAAATATTTGTTGTTCTTTATCTTTAAAATGATTTTCGCAAGTTAATATCCCGCCACAACTAATTGCTGTTCGGCTTGAGGCTATGTTATTCCTATCACAGGAAATCATCACCTTTGGTAATTTCATTTCTCTTGCTGTTTCTAAAACAAGTAATAATTGTTGTTTACCATATCCCTTTTTTCGTTCTGTCGGGCGAATTCCATATCCAATATGACCACCATGCTTTTCTAAATCCTCTGTGAGAAAATGTCTTAATTGAATTGAACCTATAATTTTATTGTCAGATTTTCGTACTGAAAAAAATGTGCTTGCATGAACATTATCTATTGACAACTTGTCTTTTTCAATAGAGAGGACAATGTTAAGCCATTCATTAAAATTATTATAATATGCTATACCACAACTACCATTGATATATTTTTCACCAAAATTGAAGTATTCCTGGCGATATTCCAAAATGCTTTTTTCTAATTCCTTTGATGGCTTAACTAATATCAAAGTATCCAATTTCAATCCCCTTTACTAAAAGTAATCTACATCGTATTTGTAAAGAACAGCGAACCATTAACTTCACGCCATCAGACATGACACGGAAGGAAACTTACTGTATAATAGAATGGCTGAGTATAAAAAATTCTTCCTGACTTGGCTGGTATTTTTTCTCCTGGTTTTCCAAACCCTCGTCAAAGCTCTCAGCTCTTTGCTCATCTAGTTCAAATACAGGACTTTGATAGTAAACCCATTTCCTTCCGTCCAAGACATCTGGTTTGAGTTCTTTTACCATCATTGCCGTCGGATATGTCCCATTTTCAAGACAGACATTGTACTTTTTGCAACTCTTAAAACCGCGGCTTACATAATTATTTGGGTTTCCGAATATTACAATCACATCATAATTAAGTGCAGCCGCCTGTTCAAAGGAATACTCCATTAGCTTTTTTCCATACCCCTTTCTCTGATATTCTGGCAAAATACTAACTGGACCGAAAGTAAGGATGTCTTTTTCCTTCCCAAACTCATCGATTAGTTTTGTTTTCGTATACATGATATTCCCGATGATCTGATTATCAACTTCAATCACCAGATCCAACTCCGGCAGAAAGTCTTTGTGGGACCGCATAACATGAACTAAATAGTGTTCAATGCACCCGGGAATATATAAATTCCAAAAAGATTTCCTTGTAATTTCTTCTACTCTCTCATAATCTTTTTCTTCTTCATGCCTAATCTTAATCATTTTATTTATTAACCTCCGGAAATTTAGCTAAGAACAATTTTTAAGCTTTATATTATGGCTATCTGCTGAGTAGTATGCTCGAAACTTTGGAATTTGTCAGCTTCGTGTTTATATTTCAACTCTTAATAGCGGATAGGAATCTCAGACTGATTTATCTCCAGCTTATTCTCATAGTTACAATCAATCAGAAATCTGTTAAGCCCTTGCTTTGCAAGCTCTTTATCTAACATAGGGGAAAGTGTAACTGACTTATATGAGGCTTTCTCAATTGTCAATGTACAGTATGGAACAATTATCCCACCTTTCAAATCATAACCTGCAGTGAGTGCTGAGTTGTTCTTTTTTATATAATCAAGCGGAAGCTTGATAACAAAGCGAAATTCATCTTCATCTTTGAAAGCCTCATCTTTAAAGAATAAGCGTGCACTCTCCAGAAAATCAAGAATTTGTCCCTTTGCTTTATCATATATTTCGTCTCTTGACGCTATGTCATTAATTCCCCTCAATTCGGTTTGCAAGGAACGATCAATCTCTGTAATACCATCCTTTAAGTAACGAATCTGTTCTGACTCTTTATACATAACCTTACCATATAAGAGTTCAACATTTTCATCTTTCAGAGCTGAAAAGCTCTTTAGGATTCCATTGATCGATAACCCTAAATTGTACCCCAAATAATTGCCATCCTTTACATAATAGTTCCACATATTCAAGGAGTCCTTTAGTGAGGAAGTACAAAAGATATAGTAGCGCTGCTTGATAAAATGAAATTTTAACTCAGGGCTAATATCAGAGCGCGGTGAAACTACCAATAGCTCTGTCTCGTAATTGTCGTTAAACAGGTTGTAAATCATATCGGGTATAGACGCATCAAACAAATTGTCTTGAATTGCTTCAAGAGCTTGAAGCAATGGTTTACGTATATGTATATATTCCGATTTGTCATTAAGAAATTGACAATCAGTGAAACGTATGCTATTAGAGCCTAAAATTGCTTTGGCACCGATCGGAGAAGTATAATGATAAGTAATAGTGCTTCTCCCTTTATTCAAGCTATCCTTGTTGGGATCAAAGGAACGTATTTTGGGGATATCTTTTGTTGACATACAATTTCCATCCTTTTCATTCGCATTATTTCTACTGAAATATCCAGAATTACTCTTATCCCAAATCAGTCTCGTAGAATTTTGTTTTTAATGCGCTGACTTGCTTCTACATGCATAATCCAGTGCCGTGAAAAAGGCATCTGAATTAAACCCTGAATGTTTTTCCCGCACCAATAGTTAATCAGCCAAACTGCATTTTCATCCTCACTAACGACACCCAAAGACTTAAGTATTGTTTCATCAGCTTCCGTCATCCTTATTTTCATATCCGAATAATTCATTCCTTTTAATAACTGTGTCGTAGCGGAATCAACATCAATGATATAATGATAAAGCTCGTCCAAATTTAGTTTTGATGAGAACTCCGCTATCTCCTGTTTCATTAGTTCATTACCCGTCGTAATAATAGGTGAGTTCATTCTTTCGCGGTAATTCCCTGAAAAAAAGGTCTGAGTATTTTTTTGAATGAGTGTTTTGGCTACAATATCTTCAATTCGAAACGTGTGATACAAGGAATAAGCTATGGTTTTGTTATGAAAGCCGTTAGCATTGATGAAAGGCATTGCATTAAAATCCTCTCTATTTAGTTCGGATTTAAAACATAGTATCTCCTGCAACAGCTTCTTTCGTAAAATTAACAAGGTATCAATTGCTTCGCTGAAGGAATCTTTTCGCTTTAACAGTATCTGCATTTGTTTGTTCAAGTCTGACCATTCCGCATTCATAGAAGTCCTCCTTATATATAATTTTTTCTAATGATAATCAAATTAATTTTCGTTCTCTATGTATTTGTCTTGAATATATATTATCATTTATAATTATAAATAATTTCTTTCATAGAACTTGTTCTTAACGTTGTTGAGATAGATTCTCATATTTTCTTCATCCTGTTTATTGTAGGTGTAACCCAGATGAGCTGCAACTTGTACAGAAAGTAGACTGAAAATATCGCATGCAATAAATAATGACTGCCATATGCTGTTATAATCGCTGCCGGAGTAAGTCATTAAATATTTTTCATATATCTCAGGAGGTAGATAAGATTTGAAATATTTCCCCATCTTACCTACCGAAACACGAAAGCCTGTGATGGATCCGATATACCAGCTTATCATATCGTGTAATTCCTCTCGAACAACATTATGATACATTAACATTGCATAAGGCAGTTCTTCACGAGCAATACCCTTAGCAACATTTTGTAAGCACCACCAAAAATTATTGCAGCAGGATAGATAAAACAGTTCCGAGGGTGTTTTAATCAGATAGTCCTTATCACTTGCGTGGGGAAATGGAGGTAAAATACCGTCTTTATCCAATAATGCAAGACTTAGGCTATCATTACCAATAAGCTCAAGCTTTTGAACTGGAATAAGAGTTAGATCAAGACGATTACCATCGGTAAATAACATCATCCAATTAAAATGTCCGGCACCGCTGGGATAACGCATTGCTTCAGGCATTTGCAGCATAAGCCGATTACCGAAAATATCGATCCAGCTATGATCCCCGGTGAAGGTCTCAAGCTTGTCAACTACATAAACAATATCATAATCCTGATATATGTCTTTCGGTACGTTGAAATTGGTGCGGGAACCATTCATATATACAGCTCGTATCCGTGGATCATTCTGTGCGATATTTAATATTAATTGGAACATCTCTTTTTCTGTTCGCATAGAATAACCCTCCTACAAAAGCTTTTCATATAATTTAAACCAGTGTAAGTTATACTCAGCTAGTCCTAAATCTACAGTATCTATATATTGAAAGCCACATTTTTCATACAAGCAGATTGCGGGTAAATTATTTTCATAAACATCAAGTCGAAGTGATTTATTAGTTGATTGCTCTCCAAGCCTTGATGCAAAATTTAATAGCTCACATCCAATACCTTTTCCTAAATAGTCTGGATGCACTACTAAAGTATAGATTACTAAAACCTGATCGTAGCTTAAATCCTTCATCCATTTGACGGGTAGATAAGCCGGTTCCGGCTTATGACGCAATATAATTGATCCTATAATTTTATTACTGGATACAGATACATACAAACACCCCTCACTTATACCAGCTTCCGCATCTTTGCGAGCTGGATATATGCCCTTTTTCCATCCGGGATAATTTGTTGTAGCAGCTAAGTGATCATTCAAATTATTATATAGCTGCTCTAGCTCGTCTATGTCATTTTCTGTTCCAAGTCGTATAGTTATATTCACTTTTTTTACCTTTCCACCAATTTAATTACTTTATTTTTGCATTTTGAGGTCAGAGGGAATCATCACTTTTTCGAACTGATAGTGCCCAGCATCCACAGTCATGCGACACATTGTGAGTTCCAAATCAAAACGTCTCTTACCGCAGCTGCCGGGATTGAGAAACAGCACTCCATTAATAACTTCCGCAAAATATTTGTGGGAGTGCCCATAAACTACTACGTCCACATCGGTCAAGTTTTTTGGGACGTCTTTCTTATTGTGAACGATGAAAAATCTCACGCCTTCCATTGTGACGGTAATGCTTTTAGGCAGAGCCTCCGCCCAGTCCTTGTCGTTATTGCCACGAACCACATAGGTCTCTGTGAGTGATCGCATGGACTCGACAAGATATGGGGTATTAATATCACCGGCATGGATGGAGCAATCAGCTGCAGCTAGTTCAGCAATGACAGAATCTCGCAGCAGACCATGAGTGTCTGATAGGATTGCAATTCTTTTCAAAAGTTCCTCCGATCTTAACCTAATGGCTTGGGTACCAGGACCATTTACCTTTAAATTACGCAGTTACATAGAGTCATCTGAGTTAATACTCTACTCATATTCATTTATGCTCTCAATATTTTCTGCATTGCCTTACCTTTTGCTAGTTCATCGATTAATTTATCTAAATATCGGATTTGTCGCATTAATTCATCTTCTATTTCTTCTACCCGATACCCACAGATAACTCCTTTAATGAGTATCGCATTCGGATTCATACAAGGAGCTTCTTTAAAAAACGCCTCCACATCTGTTTCCTTCACTATTTGTTGTTGCAAGGTATGTTCGTCATAACCGGTAAGCCAGAAAATAATTTCATCAACTTCCTCTTTTGTTCGCCCCTTTTTCTCTGCTTTTTCAATATAAAGGGGATATATACTTGAAAATGGTAAGGTATAAATACGCGGTCTCTTCATCTTATAACACTCCTTTGCTAATATAAAATTTATGCTTCTAGTATTAGCTGAAACTATACAAATAAGCACCATCGAATACCATATTTATCAATGAAATCTGCCATTAGTGAACTGAATTCACAGGGGGCAAGCGGCATCAAGATTTTAGCATCAGTTTTTAATACTTCGTAAGCTTTTCGCACCTTCTCTTCGTTGCCTTCTCCATAATGTAAACAAAACTGCATTGCGTTGCCTGTAATCGTTTCCTCACCAATAATGGAATATTCGGAATTTCGTTCTGCTACAGCTAAAATTTCTCCTTGAATATCAAGTTCTGAATGAAAGAACGTTCCATCTTCATTTTGGTAACTGCTGATGAGATCAGCATCAAAAGCCTTTTGATAAAGAGCCACCGCTTCATTACTTCCTGTGACATATGCTTGCATCATTGATCTTTTCATAGATAGCCTCCTCGTATCGAATGTATCATAAATAATTTGCAGTTCACAAATCTTCAATAAATTTAAGTATTTATATGCTATAGGTTAGAATTTGTATGCTCCGTTCTATACTATACGCAGTAAGTTATGGCTTGTTCTTCAACCTTACAGGTATAAATGTCTCCATTTGTGCCCATCCTTGCGCTTTAATTACTTCTGCAGGTGTAATGATATGTCCCATTGCATAGTGATTCTGACGGATATCCAACGTTAGGACTCCTGAATTTTCAATATATTCTACGGCCTCACGATATAGTTTCCCGTTTGTTTCTTCATCACCGTCTTTGTAGGCATAGGTTAAATAGTAACCGCCTTCAAAATCAATTACGTTATTACCCCCATTGTCCATATCTTCACTTAGTGCCCATATCCATACCATGCCTTGCTTATCTTCATCAAAATATAAAAAATCGCGGGGCATAAAACTATCCCTATTACATGGTTTAATAGATGAAAAATATTTATCAAATTTTCCTAAAACACCATCGGGTGAAAAATCGAAATTTTTATCTACACCTGATGATGCAGCCTTAAAATCCGGTAATGATATAATTCTAAACTCCATAGTAAACCTCCTGACATGTAAATAATTAATATTTAAACGGTTTTAATGGGAAGCTGGCTTCATTTCATAGTCCTTTTTATGGTATCAATGAATTTCGTCGGATTTATGATATTACTTCCATCATCAGCTATAGTGCAGGTCTCAAAGAGAATTTGAACTATTTCGTCTTTGTCTAAAGCCGGGTTAACCTGCCAACCTAATGCCAGTACTCCTGCTGCATAAGGGATTCCCCAACTTAGCCCCCCTTGTCCGGTATATTGATAAGAAGGTGAGCCTTCCCAATACTCTTCGGCAACTGTTCTATAGGAAGTTGGCACACCTATCTGTGAAGCTGGTATTACATATGTCGATGTAGGGAATCCGCCTGTACACAGTGAGACATTATTTGGATTCTCAGGATCATAAAAGGCAGGAGCAATAATACCTGTTTCTTCATTGTCCCGACAATCTAGTACCAGAATGCCTTCG
This sequence comes from Herbinix sp., assembly GCA_029239235.1. GTDB lineage: Bacteria > Bacillota > Clostridia > Lachnospirales > Lachnospiraceae > Mobilitalea. Next base: position 3,815 of record JAQZBD010000082.1, on the reverse strand, counting down.
TCTTGGGCCGCAAGAACAGCTTCATCCCACATATTCAAATTCTCTGTAAATAGTGTACCATCACCTGAAGGAGCAGCTGAAACCGATACAACACGAATTTTTTCACCTTCAGGTAGCTTTTTATTTTGTTCAATAATCCAATAGAGTCCTTTTGCGTAAAACTCAGCATCTCCCAACCAGGATGGTGCAGCAGCGAAATAAACCTTTGCATCCGGTGCCACACCGATTGTGTTACCGACTAAAATACTTGTAACAGCCGGAGCATGCATTGAGCCGCTATTTTCTTCCATTTCACAACCTGTATCATAATATTCCGCTATTTTTCCATCAAACTCCGGGTGATGGAGCAAAAGGTTCTGGTCAATAATGGCAACATTAATGCCTTTACCGGTAAGACCTTCCTGATGCAGTTCCCTGATGCCAAGACCAGGGTCTTTACCGTTATTCATAACTTCCTCTTGCAGTTTTTCATTGCCTTTTAAAACGGTACCACAGTTAAAGGTAAATGTAGCAATGTCCTTCGAACTATATTCATTTTCATTAAATATTCCTTCTTTATTAGGGAAAGCTCTTATATCATCATATGGATGAAGCATAGTTTGTAGCTCCTCTCTATTATTTGTCGGTGATGTATCAGACTGCTCTGAACGTGCAATTGCTTGTTCAGCAGGTTGTTCAGTGACCAGAGTCTCGGTTGTGGTGTCGCTGGTTGTTCTAGAACTATTGGGATTGATGTTATCTTGTGTATTTTCTAAATTATTACAAGCTGTTTGAAATAACAGCACCAAAACGACAAGCAAAATACTTGAACTTTTAACATTCCATTTCATTCTAAATCCCTCCGTCAGTCAGATTTGAGACGATATTACCATACGAGACAATATCATCTGGTTAATAAACATAATGGGCAGCTGTTAATATTACATTCTGTGAACATACATTCTTGTCATATCAGATTCCCCATCACCTTGAACCATGCATAGAAATTCCCAGCCATATTTTTCGTAAAAAGATGTATGATCTGTCACAAGATAAAGCGTTTCTATTCCATTCGTTTTAAATTCCTCACAAACTCTTTCGAGCATTTTACCTGCAATACCCTGATTGCGATATGATTCTTCCACATAGAGGGCACATACATTCGGTGTTAAATCTTTACGGTCGTGAAAATCATTCTCGATTACCCCAATACCGGCAATAATCATTTCTCCATCCATAACAAGATACCACTGCGGGACGCTAAAAGAAGTATTATTCAGACATTCCTGCAGGCTATCAATATAAGCCTCTTTTGGAATATTCCATTTCTGATGAAACCACTCGGCAGCTTGCATCATTAGTTCTTTCTGTTCTTGTATTTTTATAAAATTATATTGTTCCATAAATTATCCTTTCCATTTCTCTGGGTCTAATTTAGCGCAACTCGCGACTATGAATCAGCAGCTATAACACCTTACAATACATAACCTCAACAGAATCGCTAAATTTCTTAGTCTTTTCTGTTAAAACAAATCCATGATTTTCATAGAATTTACGTGCTCTGGTATTGTCTTCAAAAACCCATAGCATTACTTTATCAAAGGCCGCCTCTTTTATTTCTTTTATAACGTAGTCCATCATCATGGAACCATACCCTTTTCCCCAGTTATTCTGTAAACTGTGAATACAAATAAGTTCTGCATAATCGGGCATACCCTCTTCCCTGGTTTTATCCCAGTACGCAATGCAATGCGGCTTTTCATCAACTGACAAAATTAATCCATTTCCAGCGTCGTTATTTAATAAGTTTTTATACATATCTGTTGCTTTATTAATATCAGTATATTTGTCTAAAGCTTCTTTCGATAAGATTTGTTGAAATGCTATTTTCCATGATTCGGTTTGTATATATGCTAAAATAGTTTCATCTCCAATTTTTACTTTACGTATATTAACATTTATGCTCACGCTTATTTTTCCTCCGATGATTTTATCTCATATACTTAAAAAATTAAGAAAACCGTCCATTTATAATTCAAAATAATTTTCAATGCTGTAACAGCATTAGGTATACCCTGGCTTAATTGGCGAACTCATAATAACGTCATAGTGTGAAAATAAAAGCGATTTTCACATCCTGCATTGAGCGACCTCACGGTCGAATGCAGTTAGTATGAAAATTTAAATTTCCAGTATAACTTCACAGAGATTTAAAGCCTTTCCACCAACTTTTACTTCTTCTATCTCATTCGCTGCAATACCTAATGAAACCTGTATTTCTGATGGTAAATTCATAGAATAGCCCTGCTCAAAGATGATATTATGGCATTGATCGGAACTAATAATGCCATATCTATATAGATAGCATGCTAATGCGCCATTGGAGGTTCCCGTTGCTGACTCTTCGGGAATATTATAAAGTGGTGCTAGATTTCTGCAATATGCATTGGAATGATAAAGGGAATCAAGTGTAAACATATGATATCCAATCACATTGTATTTCTTACTAACTTTAGCTACTTTATCAAAATCAGGTTTTATATCGTTAAGGACATCAATACTTTTAATTGGAACCAGAATATCCCGCAATCCTGTAGTGACTATCTGTATAGGGATATCTTTGTTTATGTTTTCAATTGAGGTGTTTAGGGAATCGGCTATTTCTTCTGCCTTAATAATTTCATAGAATTGAGGTGTGGTTTGATTCATCATAACAGTCGAATCGTCCGTAACTTCAATGTTTAATTTTCCCGCCTTTGTTTCTTGCGTGTATTTTCCTGGATTTATAATATCCTTTCTTAATAGAGCAGTGAAGGTTCCTATTGTTGCATGTCCGCATAGATCCACTTCTTCACGTGGTGTAAAAAACCTCAGCTTAAAATCTGCAACCTCAGATTTTAATACAAAAGCAGTTTCACTAAATCCGAGCATGCTGGCAATCTTCTTCATTTCATTTTCGGTAAGCTGATCTGCATTTATAACGACACCTGCAGGATTACCGCCTCCGATTGTTTTTGCAAATGCATTTATGGTATATACTTTTATCTTCATATGTTATTCATCCTTTTAGAAGTACTTGAGGCTAATATTAACGGTAGCTTCATAACGCTGCGTATGTATATATTCATAATTTCTGTTTGTTATCTCTTCTTATCCCAAGCATGCTTAGTATAAATATACTCGAAAGTTGTAAAGGTTTTATCCAAAGAATTTGAATAATAAGAGCCTTGCTTTTCGAATTCAAAACCACATTTTTCAATTAAACTTTTTGATTGAAGATTTTCCTGAAAGCAACAGGCATATATATATTCGATATCACTGGAAAACAAATATTCTAAAACCACAAATATAACTTCTCTCATTATTCCCTGATTTTGATAATTACGGTTTAATGCAAAGCTCAACTCTTTCGTATCGTTTCTATTGTTTTCAGAATCATTATTAACCGTGATATATCCAATCACTTTGGATTCTCGAGTATACTCTATTGCAAAAATATTGGGATTGGAAATATTTGATTTTAGTGTTTTTATAGACTCATTTAGACTATTGTGATGTCTCCAGCCAGCCATTTCTCCTACACCATCTTGCATACAATATTCATTTAAATCATTGATATCAGATTCTTTAAAAGGTCGTAGTTTGGTAATAGGTGTATGTAATGTAATCATTAAATTTTCGCCCTCAAAATCTTTACTATTAATCTATTTATGCTGTTACTTTATACTTATTAAATTAAGTACTGACTATAACTTGCTAGATATGATAATACCATATTTTACAAATATACACAAGAAAGACTACATTTTATCTAATGCATATGCAAAGTTGTAATT
>JAQZBD010000318.1 GCA_029239235.1 Herbinix sp. | reverse complement strand
ACAAAATGAAATAATTGTTATTGATGCGGTGGTTGGCGCAGGTAAAACAGTATATATGGAGATGCTATCAAAGGAAATGATAATGCCTTACTTCCAGGAACCGGTTCAGGATAATCCCATACTGAATAAGTTCTATCATGATCGAAAGAGATATTCTTTTCCGCTTCAAATTTTCTTTTTAAATAGAAGATTCCGAATGCTAAAGGATGCATCTGATTTAAGAAAACCGGTACTTATGGATCGCAGCATCTATGGAGATATGATATTTGCAAAACTGCTTTACGAAGAAGGCAATATGGATAAGGAAGAATATATTCTGTATCAAGAGCTTTTAACAAATATGTTAGAGCATGTGGAAGCACCAAAGCTTATGATATATCTGCAAATTGATACGGACTCCGCAATCGAGCGTATTAAGAAAAGAGGACGTGACTATGAGCAGATTGTGGAAAGGGAATATTGGGAGAGACTGAATAATGAGTATGAAAGTTACTTTAAGGATTATAATCTTTCACCCGTTCTGATCATTGATGCTGCAAAGTATGATATTATAGAAAATTCAAAAGATAAGGAAGAAGTGCTTAACATAATCCATCAGAAGCTCAAAGATATTGACAATTTCAATAGAGGATTAAAATAGTCGAGCTTCATGACTTCCTTGTTGATATAAGGTATGGAGCTAAAGGATAATTAACCCTTCTTTTGCGATATGCATATATTATATCGTATAAGAAATAAGGGGGTAACATATGAGAGATGTGCCATCAAACAGAGAACTACGAGATCTGGTGGTAGGTGTTGATCAAAAAATTCCCTTGCCAAATGGCAAATATGTAACCGCCATCAATTTTGATAATGCTGCAACTACACCGGTATTATATCCCGTTCTAAAGGAGATAAATCGTTTTGCACCGTGGTATTCCTCTGTACATAGAGGAGGAGGGTATAAATCAAAAGTATCATCAGATATTTATGAACAAGGAAGAAGTGTCGTCCAAAGCTTTGTTAATTCTGATAAGGAAAGAGATATTGTTATATTTACAAAAAACACGACAGAATCGATTAATATACTGTCCTTCGTTTTAAGTCAGCAAAAAAAGCATCAGACAGTGGTTCTTTCAACCTTTATGGAACACGCGGCTAACGATCTTCCGTGGAGAACTAAGTTCAAGGTTGATTATATAGACGTTGACAGATTTGGGAGATTATCCACCTCGGATTTGGAGGATAAACTGATCAGGTACCGGGGCAGTGTTAAATTGGTTAGTGTTACGGGCGCCTCCAACGTTACCGGATACTTGAATCCAATACACAAAATAGCTGCTCTTGCGCATAAATACGGTGCAAAGATACTAGTGGATGGTGCTCAAATGGTACCCCATACCTCTGTCGATATGATGAGCTATGAATCTTTGGAGCACATTGATTATCTGGTTTTTTCCGCTCATAAGATGTATGCACCCTTCGGTGCCGGCAAGCGGGAACGCCTAACGCCATGGGTGTAGTTGCTTTGGCAGCAGCAATAAAAACGCTTCAATCTATGGGGATGGATCATATCTATAAGATTGAAAAGGATTTATATGATTATGCAATTAGTCGTATGAAAAAAATACCGGGTATTATATTTTATAGTGATCCTTTTAAAGATGATACCATAAGTGTGATCCCTTTTAATCTGGAAGGGGTTCAGCATCATCTTTTACCTACCATAATTTCCGACGAAGCCGGAATTGCTGTTAGAAACGGATTTTTCTGTACACATCCATATTGTGAAAGACTGCTGCATCTGAATGAGGATGACATGAAGCACTACTTTGAGGGGGATGATGATATGTTCCCCGGCATGGTGAGGGTTAGCTTTGGCTTTTATAATAACTACAAAGAAATAGACAAATTTATAAGTATTCTTCGCAAAGTAGCAGAGAATAAAGAATACTACATCAACAAATATTCAAAGAGTCTCTCTACAAATCAAATTAAAAATGAAGCTGGACTTTGCAATAATATATTCAACCCAGGATGCTAGGATTCTTTTTTAATTCATCAAACTATTTTACGGACTAAGGCCTTATCAAATGTTGGGTAATATAATTTTGATAGGGCCTTAGTAGTTTTTATTTCATAGCAAGTGAATGAGGGATCTGATTCAACCTATTTATTCATGGGTAAGATAGCAAGACAGCATTAGTAGTTATAACATTAAAGGCATTTAATTACATCAATACTGTCTGTCATTACACATGCCGCTACAGTTGCGCTAATTGCTCCTCTTTATAATGGACTGTTAATATTTGTAACCTTTTCTATGTCGTATTCCGTATTAATGACAAACCACATTTGTGTATTAAAATTCATAATAGTCCAGATGGATAAACCCTGAAGACCGTATTCCGGAACCAGCCCGGCAATTGCCTCATAACTTCTCGCATCTTTAAACCATATGACATGCAGCTGCTGTTCTCCATCCATATAATAAAAATAAGGTGCCTGTGCTGCTTCATTAAATTGTATTGTTGCGCCATATTCAGCTGCAATTTGTATCGCACTTTCAGGAGTGATGGCGTTAGCAACAGAGGCGCCAGGTACATAGGGAAGCTGCCAATCATACCCAATCGTTATAAGTCCTATAAAAATTTTTTTAGGAGGCACAATTTTTACCGCAAAATCCAGTAAACCTCTCAATACATTAACAGGAGCGATTGAACTTGGAAAGCTAAATGACCTTCCCCATTCATAAGAAGCAAAGACGACAGCATCCACAGATTCCGCTAACTTAGAATAATCTAATTTATCGAAAGATATCATTTGACTATCAAGATTCATTTGCGGAGTTACTGTAATTAATACCCTGTAACCTTCAGCGTGAAAGATATCTGCAGCTCTCTTAAGATAATCAGCAACAATATCTATATTTTCTAAGTTTATATATTCTGCATAAATGTTCACCCCATAAAAGCCTTTTGATTTTAAAATACTAAGAGTATTATCAATGACTTGGTCTTGTACTTTCAAATTGTTTAAAATATTAAAAATAACTTCACTACTGCTGGTACCCTCTCTCGTAAACGTAGATATAAACATCATTGGTGCGACTCCGTAATTTTTGGCTAATTGTATGAGTTCGGAATCATCATCACCGATCATAATGTCTCCTTCACTTGTAACCCTATAATTAAAGATTGTCAGATAGGATAGAAATGGGAGCGTTTTTCTTAAGACCGCCCTGTTAATATAAGGAAATGCGTAACCACTGGTAGCTATTGTTCTGATTTTATTAGTCTGGTAACTTATAACTATGGTTTCACCAGGATATATATATTCTCTATCGGAAAGATATGGATTATTTCTTAACAAGTCCATTACCGAAACATCGTGTTGTTCTGCGATACTTAGTAAGGTATCTCCAGCCTGAATCGCATACACTAATTCAGGTTGGACAATAACGATAGTTTGGCCAATTACTAAATTATCTGGATTATTAATACCATTTTCCAGTATCAATCTCCCAACAGGAATATTATATAAAGCAGATATTGAATTTATGGTTTCTCCAGGTTGGACAACATGTATGATCATGGAAGCTCTCAAATATTCTATTTTCTACTATTATATTTCAGTAGCTACCAGAAAATGTTGGTAAATACAATTTATGTACTTGACAGATAGATTTATTGTGTGAGGGAATACTTGCTACAGATATAGCAATGATAATTGTTGATAAAATGAAGATAAAATGCTACAATAAATGGAAAAAACAGATAAAAATCCATATTGAAAGGAGCAGTTCATATAGCAACGATTAAGGAAGTGGCAGCAACAGCGGGAGTATCTTTGGGGACGGCTTCTAATGTTATTAATGGAAAGACGAAAAACGAGGATCTCATTAAAAAAGTGGAAGAAGCAATCCGTCAATTAGACTTTCGACCGGATGCGAAAGCCCGGAGTTTAAAAAGTGCACAGACCTATCTAATAGGAGTTATTGTGGATAGTATCAATGATCAGAATACACAACAGCTACTATCATCATTAGAACGGCAGTTTCGAAGTAAGGGCTATAGTATCGTTCTTAGAACCTCCGGAAATAATGCAGTTTTGGAAAGTAAAAACGTAGAATACTTTATCCAGCTGGGGGTTGATGGAATTATCGTAAGTACTTCACAGAACAAAAAGGCATGGTTTAAAAAATTAAATGTGGAAAACCTGCCAATCGTATTCATCACCAAATCCAACTATAATCAAAATGATATGGATGTCATCTGCATTAATCATACACATGCAATTCAGCAATTATTTACTTGGTGTAAAGCAAAGAACTTAAAGAAAACCGGCTTTATTCTAGATATGGCCTCGGTTTCAATCAAAGATTTAGAGCGCATCGCTAAGAATAACAGAGTTGAGATCATATATAAATTAGTAGGGGATCATAGCAGCGAAAGCGGATTTAAAGCTGCCTATGAGCTGCTTTATGAACATCCGGAGATAGACAATCTTGTAATTGGCAGTAGTATTCTTGCGAAGGGTGTTCAGAAGGTATTGAAGATTAAAGATATCAAGGAGGATTTAGCCTTAATCTGTGTAACATTGGAAAACTGGATTGATAATGATGGAATATATGATGGAATTATTGAATTATCTGATTATGAGATTGGACGAATAGC
>JAQZBD010000081.1 GCA_029239235.1 Herbinix sp. | reverse complement strand
ACACAGACTTTTCCACCATTAATATTTTTTTCAATGCCATGATAAATAGAATTTTCCACCAGTGGCTGCAATATTAACTTGGGCATTTGTGCATTCTCAATAACCTCCCGCTCGTCATAAAAAATTGTTTCATACTCAATTCGCTTTTTAAATCGAAATTTTTGAATACTGATATAGCTTTCAATATTCTCCAGTTCTTCACGAATCGTAACAATGTCGCTTTTTTTACTGATATTATAGCGAAAATAATTGGCCAAGGCCTCCGACATCATAGCTACATCATAGTCCTTGTGCATGATAGCTTCACTTCGTATGGTCTCCAGGGTATTATATAAAAAATGAGGATTGATCTGATTCTGAAGGTTGGATATTTCAGCTTTTCTCTTATCAGAAATTATCCTATTCTCTTCATCCAGACGAAAGATAAGCCGTCTGATTACTCTGCTATAATAGTCAATCAGCTGGGACTTATTTTTTATATTATCCAAATACTCCTCCTGAGGTATGTAACGCTTTGTCTCTTCAATTAATTGACTATGCTTGTCCCAAAGTTCTTTCTTTGTAACCTTACTCCATAACCATCTGCAAAACTTATCTATTCTTAGTTTATTCATTGATTTACTCCTGTTTTTCATGGATTACAAGGGTTACACGGTTTCACAGTAGAAAGCTTAGGAATATAGTTTTCTATACTCTGACGGCTTCAAGCCCATGTATTTTTTACATAGCTTGCGAAAATACTTTACATCCGTATATCCTACTTCTTCAGCAATCTGTGCAATTGGAAGGTCCGTCATTCGCAATAGATCTGCTGCCTTTTCCATCCTTTTTGAGATGATATAATCCGAAAAATTCGTGCCTGTCTCATTTTTAAAAACCTTTGACAAATAATTCGGACTTAACATAACTGCTTCCGCCACAGTATCAAGGGTTATCTGCTCCATATAATGCTTGGAGATATAATCCATTGCAATTCGAAGAGGTCTGGTGGCTATATTCTTCATGGCCAACAGTATATAATCAATGCTGCTATGGGCAAATTTTTCAATTGCCTTCCAAATGTCATCCTCACTCATCGCATAATCGATTTCCTGATTGAATCTACGATATTCTATACCCCCATCCCACTCCGCCTCCAGCATTTTCTCTATTGCTTTTTTCACAATAATACCAAATCTGCTGGCATAGTCATAAAGGCTTACGGGAGAATAATTTGGTATGGATAAAAGGTCTAATTTATTTTTTAAGATACACCTGTGGAGAGCGTCCTTATTACAGGTTTGTAGATTACTTTTAATAATCTCTTCTATTTCTGCCGTAATAACCAAATCTATATTCACATCAGTATAGCGGAACTGGTCATACTCTATGACGTGCATATCCGTATTACAGATTCGATACTTTATGGCACAGCCCGCGGTAAAGATACATTCACTAATATATTTGATATCCATCTGCTTATTGCTTACTCCGATGGTTAATCGAAGCTGATCAAAGACATATACCTCTTTTTCAAGGTTCTCATAGATCTTTTGAATGAAGGGTATAAATTCTGCTTGTTTTTGCAGCTGATAATTCACCAGATAAAAGATTCCCGTGTGAGTCCGCGTACCGGCATATTCGTTACAAAATTGCTTCATATATGTTTCTATTTTATCTTCTATCTTTGCTATCAGATCTTCTATCTCTTTATCCTCTTTACTTATATTATCCAACTTAAAGAACACAGTCTGATATATTCCCTTTTGAAAGTTCATGTGATACTGCTCGTTGATATCGTTCTCTTTTACGTCGGGAGTCTGAATAAATTTATTCCCATCAAAAACATATGAATTAATAAAGTGTCTCTTTAAATTATCCTTATTTAGATCGATTACTTTCTGCATGTTTACTTTATTCTCTTCAAAGGACTGTGTGGATGTAATATTATCCTTGATTCTCTGTAAGGTATCCACCAATTCCTCTTGCTTAATCGGTTTTAAAAGGTAATTCACGGCTCCATATTTCATGGCTCCGTGTGCATACTCGAAATGCTTGAAGCCACTGATGATGATGCAATGCACATCGATATCATTCGTTCTGCACCATTTGATCAATTCAATTCCATCACAGCCCGGCATTCGGGCATCCGAAATTAAGATATCTACTTTTTGCTGCTTAAGAATCCGTATTGCTTCATTGCCGTTATGAACCATTTGAATCACTTCCATATCAAGTTCTTCCCACGGAACAAGATATTCAATTAATCTGCAAATACTTTCTTCATCATCCACAATCAATACCTTCAACATAATTTTCCTCCAACACTTGAGAACAATTCTGACTTTTATATAATTTTATTTCAAATCAGTGATTACATTTTTCACAAAGATTGGTCAAGTGTAATCCCACAACCTTAGTATAATATAAACAAAAATAGAATCTATTTAAAATTAAAGCTAAAACATAGTTGCATTTTTTCTATTTTTTCTTCAGTGCAAGTAACTGAGAAATAAGAACAAAAAATTGAATATACTTTTTGTTCTATAACAAAAAAGTACCTATTACACATAAAGAAAAATGTGTCTATCTTCTATAATTTTCTTTACCTGACCCACTTCGACTCTTCCAAAAGCCTTATCATTTACCATAACTACCGGAGCCAAGCCGCAGGCACCAATGCATCTTAGGCCGGATAAGGTAAATTTCATATCCTCCGTGGTTTCGCCTGGATGTTTGTTCAATGTTTTTAGATTGATGAAACTCCCTTTTTCATATTAATGAAACGTCCTATTTCATATCATGATTATTATGAAAGCAAAAAAATTACAGCCTATATCCATTACAGGTTTAATATGCCTGTGTTTCGATAATATATACATTTATTAACAAAAACATAATTCGACCTCAATTTTGGTTTTGCATATTTTATCACATGAAAAAGAGCTGCCCACCGAACATTGATATCAACATGAATTCAACGCTCTAATGCACAGCTCCTATTTTACTTTAAATTACACTTTAATTGTATTTAACTCATAATATGCTTTTGAATTATTTTGCTTCCGAAACGCATTCTAGTCTTCCCGTTGTGGGGTCAATAACAAGTCCGTATACTTGAATATCCTTCGGAATCAAAGGATGATTTTCTATCATATCTACTGTGGTTTTAACAGATTCTTCAGCACTTGAAAACCCGCACAGCCAGCTGTCAAAATCAATGCCGCAGTATTTGATGAATTTAAACGTCTCATCCGTAATGCCCCTGTTCTTCATTTTTTCCTGAATCGTTTTGCAATTCAAGCTCTGCATGCCGCAATCATGATGTCCTATTACCAAAACGTGATCCACCTTCAGCTCATAAATTGCTATGACCAGACTTCGCATAACACTTCCAAAGGGAGAAGATATGATTGCACCTGCATTTTTGATCAGTTTTACATCACCGTTTTTTAAGCCAAGAGCCGCCGGCAACAGCTCTGTAAGACGGGTATCCATACAGGATAAAATTGCTATTTTTTTATTCGGAAATTTACTGGAGACATATACTTCATACTGCTTTTTTTCCACAAATTCCTTATTGTACTTCAATATTTCATCAATCATGATATATCATCCCTTTCATTTATGTTAATCTCTAGGTTATTCCTTATCCTGTTGACTATATTTATTATCTGTTGATCATATTTATCTACCGTATAACATACATCACTATCGTATAATTATTAGGTATAGCAAATTTTTATTAGTATATCACGAAATAAAATTTCATGCAAATACTATTATATTCCTATGTATTTTTTACTTTTTAATACTTTTCTATCTCCCATAGGATTCGATTTCTGCATGTTCCTATAAAATATTTGATTTAAATCACTGAATGTCCTGTCCTCATCAAATATAATGAATTCATACAAATAGAAAAGGAGTCGATAACTATGTATAAATTTTCAGCAACCGTAGACGCAAGAAAATATGAACCAAAAGATAAGCATCCTACTATTTTTAATACATTTTTTTCACTTAAGCCTGGAGAAAAGATGGAATTAATTAACGATCACGACCCTCGTCCTCTTCATTATCAATTTATTATGGAGCACAAGGACGAATTTGAGTGGGAATATCTTGAAGAAGGTCCGGATATTTGGCGTGTTTCAATTACAAGAAAGTAATCATCTAGCTACCCACGCAACCAGGAGATGTTAGAAAATCGGAATGTACTAAAAAATAGGGGCTAGAGCGCTTTGGAGAATTATCCTCCATGCTGTTCTAGCCCTGCTATTGTGAGTTTATTGCTAGGGTATACTTGGCATATTATGCATTAGTATAATAAAAATATTTCTTAAAATACTTTTATTCTCCAGGATGTGATTAGATCTATTCTTCTGGTCAATTTCTCAGATACTTTCTTTTTATATAAACAGCAACCGCTTTCCAATTCTCCTCTGGTTGATATGTCAGTTTATGCTCCTTCAAATTCACCAGAGCCTCTGAATCTGAGTAAATCTCCGCTATCTCATAATCACAGGTATCCGAAAGCTCAATACTGCATTCATAATCCAATGCACCGTCAAAAGTATGAAACACCGCATATGCATCTCCATTCTCTCCGGTTCGAAGGATTCCCTGCCACCCATTAGGATGACGGTAGCTTTGAATTTCGGTACCAAACCAGCTGGTATATCCATCCCGCAGTATCGGTGATATTTTTTTATAAAATGCTATTCCGGCATCAATGACCCCCCAGCCTTCCTTACTCAAATCAATCACATCCCCAGACAGGCACATTCTTCCTAAAAAGGTGTTTGCTATGGAGTAGGCAATGCGCTTTAAGCTATCCTCCTTGCGGATCACCGCCCAGATCTGACTCTGCCTGGGCAGGATTACCCGGTGAAGATTTGCTGCGATAATAGGAATCTCCGGGCATTCGTGGGCGTCGGAAAAGGATGCCATACTGCAGGCTCTCATCATCAGCGGTTCCAGCCTGTGACCGCCGGAAGCGCAGTTTTCAAGGATGATTCCGGGTACATCTGCTTTTACTTTTTCTATGAAATCATAGGATTCCTCCAGGTTCTGGCGAAGACCTTCTCCTATAGACTCCGCACCGTCACAGCCAAGGCCGATGGTATCATTATAATCTATCTTCATATATTCGAATTCATATTTCTTTAGTAATCCGATTACCTTGTCCGATAGATAGTCCTTCACCCACGGATCACGCAGATCCCAGAAACGCCGCATGGTCGTGGTAAGTACCTCCCCATCCCGCTTCAGTAAATGCTCTTCCAATTGATAAGCCTTTGATGCAGATCCAACATTCTCAATTTCGAACCAGATACCGGGCTTCATACCCGCCTCACGGATTGCTTCTGTGGTTTTCTCGAGCCCCTCCGGAAACAGTTCCTTGGATACCTGGTAATCTCCCATTGCAATGTCCCAGGGTATTCCATCTTCCTTATACCACCCGCAGTCAATGACAAAGTAGCCGATTCCCTTATCCTTAATTACCTTCAATATCCCGGAGATATTTTCATGGGAAGGGCTGCCCCAGGTAGTACAGTATTCATTAAAGATAATTGGTAAGCTCTGCTCGCTTTCCGGGGCATTCTCAGGAATACGATTGCCAGACATGGTGAGTCTCTGAGAAATGCGATCGACTCCACCGGCGTTGCACACAGATAAAATCGCCGTTGGTGTCAGGAAGCTTTCACTCGGAGCCACCTTCTTCCACCATTGACCAAACTCCCGGTCTGCCAGACCTCCGGATATGGAAAGTCCGTCATCCTTGCGGTAAAGCTCCATTTGCCAGGATGCATTATGGGCAAGCTGAACACCCCACAGAATATCATTTTTTACATCCTCTACTGCAAGATAAGGAAAATAATGATTTACCGCCATGGAGCCCACCTGTCCGAAACGCTCTGAACGGACGGCATGACCTGCCCAGGAGGGCTCCAGCTGCAGCTCTTCCAGTGTTCTTGTCTCCAATCGTCCTTCCATACTCCATACACTTCGAATTCTATGTACCTTTAACGTCCCATGGGCATCACCTTCGGTCAGAGGAGTAATGCCTCCCAAAGAAAAGCTGGACAGCATCTCCAGCTTCGCATCTTCCCGACTGAGATTGGTAAATCTGGTATAGGTCTCTACACTTTTGCTTTCAAAATACCAAATCAGGTAATGCTCTGCCAGATATCCTCTGCTATCCTTCAGCCTGGTGATGACTTCAGTTCTATCGCCATAGGATGCCACCTCCTGTGCCTCGTATTCCAGACGCAGGGTGGATTCTCCTTGACGCAGGGTACCGCCGCCGGCATAGCCGCCCGGATAAATATCACCCATCAATTTCAATTGAACCAGCGAATCAATCTCCTGTTTTTTACTTTCCCAGCTTAGTGGAGTTGTGTTCTCCGGCAGCAACATTAATTCCACGTTTCTGGTTTCACTGTCAATATAATATAGAACAAGCATATCTCCGAATTCATATTGTTTTAGTAAAGATACCATAATTATGTCTGCTCCTCTCTGTATTATTAGAACTCTATCAAACTTTTAAAACTATTATATCACTCTGCTCACCCCTTAACAGCTCCGACCGTCATACCTTTGATAAAATATTTCTGTAAGCTGATAAATAAAATAGCTATGGGAAGCACCGAGATAACAATGGCTGCCATCGCTGTTGTATAGTCACTTGTCTGGGCGGAAAACAGGGATTGTATTGCCACGGTCAGTGTCTTCAGCTGCTTTTTACTCACATATAAGCTGGCCAGAAGATAATCGTTCCAAATCTGGAAGGACTGCATAATAATCAGTGTTGCCATGGCAGGCTTAAGTAAAGGAAATACGACGGAAAAATAGGTTCTGATAATGGAGCAGCCGTCAATTCTTGCTGCTTCCTCCAACTCCAGGGGCACCGTTGACATAAAGCTTGTCATCAGGAAAACACCGAAGGAAATGGTAGTCGCAATATACATAAAGATAATTCCATATCCTGTATTCGTAAGTTTTAAATTAAAGCCTATGATGTAAATCGGTAAAAATAAGGCCTGGTAAGGAATCAGTATTCCTACAATAAAATAGATATAACAAAACTTAAAAAACTTATGCTTACAGCGCGCAATCGCCCAAGCGGTCAGTCCGCAGAGCAGTGCCAAAATCAATACACTGATTACCGTATAAAGGAGTGTATTGGAGAAGGTTGTAACCATGTTAAGCTTATCAAATGCCTTTTTATAATTATCAAAATTAAAACTCTCCGGTAAGGACAGGGGGCTGTTTAAATAAAGCTCTTTTTTTGTCTTGAAGGAATAATTAATAACAATGAAAATGGGTGCCAGAAATAATGCTGCAAGTATCGTCATAATAATCTGAACTACAAAGGTTGACTTTGTATAGGGCTGTTTCGGACTCTCATCCTTCTCTTTTCGTCTTGTGAATGCCATTATGCCTGCACCTCCCTGCTCTTTAATTCCTTTACCTGTATCAGTGCCACCAATAACAATACAATTACCAGGGTTACCGACATGGCGGAGCCATAGCCATACTGTCTTCCGTTAATTGCAGTTGTATAGGTCTGATAAATAATTGAGGTGGAGGCTCTGCCAGGTCCTCCCTTTGTGGATGCAACAAGTAAATCATAAACCTTTAAGGAGCCTGTTGTTATACCAACAATACAGATGGTAATTGCAGGTGCAAGCATCGGTATCGTTACATTGATGAAACGGCGGATCGCCCCGGCACCGTCCACTCTTGCTGCTTCATAAAGCTCTGCGGGAATGGATTGCAGCCCTGCAAGATAGATTAACATCCAATAGCCAATCCACTGCCAGTTGTTTGCAATCAGGAGTCCCGATAGTACCGTATCCCCATCTCCGAACAGGAGAAAATTAATATTTGTTCCAAGAGCTTCATTTATGGCAGGAAGTACATTGGAAAACATTCTAAGCCATACAAAACCAACGATTACCGAGCTGATAAGACAGGGAACAAAAAAGGCTGTCCGGTACAGCTTCTGTGCCTTAATTCCCTTGTCCAGCGCTACCGCGAAAAGCAGGGCAAGTATATTTTGAATAATTGTATTCCCAATGGTAAATTTCAGGGTAAACCACCAGGCATTTAGAAAATCCGAGTCCTGGAACAGGCTTAAATAATTTTCAAAGCCTACAAAGGGTTTCTCCTTTGTCATACCATCCCAGCTTGTTAAGGAATACCTTACCGCCATCAGCATAGGAACAATCAGCCCTATTGTAAATATAACTAACCCTGGCAATACCAGCAGAAAGTATTGTTTGAACATCGTTTTATTCCAGTTCGTTTTTTTTCGTCCGCTCATGAAATCTCTCCTTGTTTGATAGGTCAAAAATAATTGTTCCTATACCTTATATCACTACTTTTTTTATAGTTCAGGGCTGCCAGGATACCCCGGCAGCCCTGATATGGAAATCCCCTATACTAATAACTAATTTTAATATCTTGAACTGTGAAACAGAGCATACTCTTCTTTTGAAGCCCCTATAGATATAGCTACTGTGCGGAGCTTGCATCTGCTCTATCATCCGATGCCTTCAAAGCCTGCTCAAAGGTTTCATCTCCCTGAAGCCATGCTGCAATATCCTTTGCATTCTCTTCCTGGAAGCCACCCCATACCAGCTGATTATTTCCTAAAGTAACATCCACGATTTGTCCCTTTGCCGCGTAAGCATCAATGTCCTCCTGGCTGGGATTGGTGAAGGTTGGTGTAACATCCTTTAACATGGCTGCTGTTTTGGTATAATCATAGATTTCTACCGCAAGCTCCTTATCTCCGGTTAATACATCCAATACACAATTGATTGCATCCTGATACTCGCTCGAAGCATTTGTCATAATGGTAATGTTTGGCTCAAAAATCAGCTTGGAATCACCGGTCTGGTTCGGGAACGGGAAGATACCAAAGTTAAATTCAGGATTAATATCAAGGAAGTTCTGGATTGACCATGAGCCGGATACCTTCATGGCTGCCTCTCCGGATACGATTCTGGAATCACAATCGGTCTGTTCAATAGAGAAGGTATCCTTAAAGGTGTTGTCATAAATTAGCTTGTTGTAGCTGTAAGCCGTCTGAAAATCCTTACTGTCGGAGAAGGAGCTCTGACCGGCTCTGAACTGATCACCCCAATCCGGTGTTTTATTAAATACATCATTCATTGCGAATTGCATGGTCACATTACCGATAGACCATGTATCTGCCATATGGCTGGCAAATGGTGTAATGCCCTTTTCCTTGCAGGCATCAATAATTTTTTGTAAATCCTCCTGGGTCTTCGGAATCGTCCAGCCGTTCTCCTCAAACATATCCTTATTGTAATAAACGCCCTGGTACAGCGCATTATAAACCACGCCATAGACCTTGCCGTCGATTGTTACATTAGTATTTGCCGCATCCAGAACTCTGTCCGTATATGTACTGTCAATTGCTCCAAGGATCCCTTGGGATGCATAGGTCTTTACGTCCTGTGCTTTTCCAATCATAATATCCGGAAGACCGGATTGCATATACTGCTGCATTTTCGGCTGAAAATCGTTGCCCCAGTCAACACATTCCCACTCCAGAGTGATATTTGGATATTTCTTTGCCAGTGCTTCATCAATCATATCCTCAATACCGGCATCTGTCGTTGACTGTCCTGCCAATACGCTTAAGGTAACCTTCTCAGCCGATGCATCCGCCGGTGCCTCTGTTGCTGCTGCCGTATTGTCTGTGTTAGAGCCTGTTGCATCCGTACTCTGGGTTTCTCCTGATTTTGCTCCGCAGCCTGCCAGCGTGGAAGCGATCAGAGCTGTTGCCAGGAATACGCTTAGTACTTTTTTCTTTTTCATAAAATTTCCCTCTCCTTATGAATTAATTTTCAAGCGGTTGAGTCTGGAACCATATCAGTTCTCAAACTGCATGAATTTTGTTTTGTTGATATATTGATTCTACCGAAAATTCAGGGTTGGGAAGTAGGACGAATTTGAAAAAACCACTTGCACTTTTTTGTGAATCAATCGACGGGGTACGAAAAACAGGAGTACTTGCTTCCATACGGTAACAAGTACTCCTGTTGAAAATAATATATTTAGTTCCCGCTCTCCTGGCGCTTACGATCCGCGTACTCCAGGACATCCTCAAGGGTGCAATTTCCCTTTAACCATTCCAGCTGCTTTGCTGCTATCTTATTCTGATATGCCCAGGTTAATTGATTATTATCTGCGGTTATTTCCACCACCTGCAGGTTCTCTTCATAACGGCTGACATCCGGATCAATACAATAGCCATATTCCGGATCAACTCCTTCAATCACCGAATAAGTCTGGGTAAAGTCAAGGATATCTCTGATCAATTGTTCATTGGAAACCAGCTCCTTTAGTATCTCATCGACCAGCTCCCTATGCTTCGTTGCATTGCTCTTCATAAAGGTGATGTTCGTTTCCCTGATAAGCTTCGAATCCCCCGTCAGATTCGGATAGGGGAAAATACCAAATGAATCCCCTGCATTTTCACTGCTGACGGACTGGAGCCACCAGCTGCCAGTCAGATACATGGCAGCTTTTCCTTCATTAAACCTTATATCACTCTCGTACTGGTCAATATCATTGGCATCCTCCCAAGAGTTGTTTAGGATGAACTGGTTTTGCAGCAAGCAATTACGAATCAGGCCGTTATCCGTAAAATTCTCTTTCTTTTCCCTTAATCTTCTGCCCCAGTCCTTGTCCTTTACGAAAACATCATTTGCATATAACTGCATTGTCATATTACCTACCTGCCAGCTTTCCAGAAAATGCGATGCAAATGGAGTCACCTCATTTGATTTTAAAACCTCCACCAGCTTCTTCAACTCCTCCTGCGTCTCCGGCACCTCCAATTGGAGTTGCTGAAATATTTCCTTATTATAAACTACGCCCTGATAAAAGGTGTTATATGGGAGGCCATAGACCGTTCCGTCAAAGGTTACGGCTTGCAGCGCTTTTTCATCTATCTTCTCCAGGCATTCCTCCGGGACTGGCGCCAAATTACCCAAGGAAGAATAAGTATATACATCCTGTGCCTTTCCGACAATCAAGTCAGGGATCTCACCGGCGGCAAACCTCACCTGAATCTGCAGGTTAAATTGCTCACCCCAGTCCACACATTCCCATTCCAGTTGGACATCCGGAAATTTCTCCTTTAAAGCCTCATTAATGATATCTTCAATGCCGGCATCCGTTGTAGACTGTCCTGCCAGAACAGTTATCGTAGTTTTTCCGGTTTCCTGATTTATCTTTGGATTTGAAACCTCCTGGGTATGTATGATAGAAATAATAATCGTAATACTGACTGCCAGCAGGATGCCAATAATGGCGTTACTTAACCACTTTTCTTTCATCCCTTCGTCATCCGTTCATTTCTGTATTCACTTGGACTGATTCCTGTAAGCTTACGAAATACGCGGTTAAAATAGGTGTAATCATCATACCCTACCATAAAAGCGATTTCCGTCAGGTTTATTTTGGAGTCTGCCATATATTCCTTCGATTTATCAATTCTCCTTTTGGCAATATAGAGCATGAGATTATCTCCTGTCTCCTGTCTAAAAACCCTGGAGAAATAAGAGCTTTCCACATTATACTTCTGAGAAAGGGATAATAAGGTCAGCTCCTCAAAGAAATTCTCATGGATGTAATTCACAGCTAACTTCACTACACCACGGATAGATCCTGTAATCTCTTCCTTTATGGAACCAACGGTATACTCAATCATTTCCTCCATAACGAGACACAAATTTTGAGCATTAAGATATTCCACAGTCTTCGCCGCCAGTTCATTCAGACTGTCAATCTCCATCATTTCCTGATGAGTCTTGTGACTGGAGATATCATCGATCAGTACATTGCATATCCTTTTTACCGTTTGTTTTACTTCAAGTAAGCTCCATCCATTTGTATCACAAGACTTAAGCCCCATGGTTTCAAAGACCAGTTTCTTCACTCCGGCCTTATTCCGGCTCTTTAGAAGGCTTTTTAACTGATTTTCATGCTCCTCTGAGATATGATTTTTCACATCCTTCTTCAGCTCCGGATTATCCTTCTCACAAAACAGGATCACGCTGTTCACCTTATATTTTCGCGTCATTAACATGGATACACTCTGAATGTATGCCGTATGAATGCTCTCCATGGTATAGGAATGCTCGCTGATAACAATACTGACCGGTGCCTTCGTCTTCCTGGCAAAATAATTTAATATGATCTGAGCCATCCATTTCAGCTTCACATTATCCAGCTCCGTAATAATGATAAATTCATTGGAGCGGTAAATATAATTAAAAATCAAAAGCTTTTCATAGCCGGTGATTTCCTTAATCTCCTTCTTTATTAAATAGGAAAGCAGGTTCATATCATGATGATATTCCTGTGTCAGTTCACTCAGGTTATGGATCTTAATGAGCATCAGACTGTTACCTGCAAAATCTATATTACTGTTCATCCTTACCGCGGGGGTATAGATTGCTTCCTCCTTCTCAACCAGCAGGCTGAACTCCCTGTCCCGTATGAGGGAAGAGGCCTTTAAGATCTGCAGGCTCTGCTCCTCCTGTTCCTTTACCGCCTTCCTCTTCTTGCTGATAATTTCCAGGGACTTCGAAATCGTATCCACCAGATCAATCTTCGTTACCGGCTTTAGCATATAATTAATTGCTCCGCTAAGCAATGTGCTTCGGACGAAATCAAAATCATCATAGCCGCTGATCACAAAAACCACCATATCCGGATACGCATTCTTTAATAGCTTCACCAGCTCCACCCCATCCATAAAGGGCATGTTAATATCCGTGATTAAGATGTCCGGCATATTCTCTTTGATTTTATTCAGAACATCTTCACCGTCCACCGCCGGCTCCAGAAATTCAATATCATACTGCTGCCAGTCAATCATGGTACGCAGCTTCTCTCTGGTCCAATATTCATCGTCCGCTACCAATACTTTGTATGTTATTTCTGCCATGTACCCACCTCGTCCACTCGTAATCTAGGTATAACTAAGTAAACTCTTGTACCTTCCTCCTGTTTGCTCTCAATATGCAGACCGTATTCTTCCCCATAAAGCATCTTAAGTCTGGCATTGATATTATATAATCCGATGGAAGTTCCATTCTCCGCCATATCCAGGCTATTCTGCTCCAGCCTGGTATTCATTTGCTCCGCATCCATTCCGATTCCATTATCAATTACGACAATTTGGAGCTTCCCTTCGATTTCCAGGGCTTCCACCACAATCTTCTTCTCTCCCCGTATGTTACGAAGGCCGTGCTTCAATGCATTTTCAATAATGGGCTGTATGGAAATTCTGGGGATGGAATCCTGCAATATTTCTTCACTGATGTTAAACAGATACTCCACGTTCTCTCCCATACGGACATTCATTACATAGATATAATTTTTTAAATGCATGATTTCCTTCGCCACGGTGGAATAGGGATGCTTAAAGTCCAGGCTGTAACGGAAAATATTTGAGAGTGACTGGCATAATTCGCTCACCGCAGAGCAGTTTTGAACGCTTGCGATGCTGCTCATGATATCCAGCGTATTATATAGAAAATGTGGATTAATCTGTGCCTGCAGCGCCTTATATTCCGCCTTATTTAATAACAGCTTCGTTTCATATTCATAGCTGATGAGCCGTTCAATTTCATCCAGCATCTCATTGAATTCCTGCCCCAGCTTTCCGATCTCATCCTCCTGGTAGATCTCCACCCTCTGTCTTGTATTGCCTGCTTTAATCTCTGTGATTGTTTTCGTGAGTTTTTCCAGGGGCTTTGTTAAACTGCGGGTAATCAGGATAGATAATAATATGATGATCACGCTCATGATAGCAGCGATTAATATCAGATTCAGGGTTAAAGCCTTCTGATTCTGCTTTAGCAGGGACTGGGGCATCATGGAATAGGCGGTCAGGTCATATTTATTTTGGTCAACCTGAAACAGGATAGGCTTATTCTTTATATCTGTCCCTTCCTCCAGCCTGCCCCTTTGTATCTGTGCCGTGATATTATTATAATATTCCTGATTGCTGTCAGCCATGGTGCCAACGGAAAGTACCGGCCGATCTCCATAAGGCTGGAGCCATAGGAACATTTCCTCCTTGTTGCAGTATTTAAGCATTATATTTTTAATTACCTTACTGTCAATGTCACATACGATATATCCTACCTTACTTTTCGTATTGGTACTGTCATAGATTTTCAAAGCAAACCTTACGATGTTGGTTTCTCTGTGTAGGTTGTAATAGCTGGAGATCAGCATCATTGTATTGTTTGATAAGATATAATCCTTCACGATTTCCGAATTATATTGCTCCGGATCCGTGTAAATATCAACGGGATAATTATGTTTTGGCGTTACTGCCCGACGGTAGGTACTTATGATTTCATGGTTGATGTTATATATGTAGAGAGCCACGACCCCGTCCGAGGTATTAAAATTATCTGCTGCAAAATTATATGCCAGGCGGTAATACTCCTCCCGCAGCTGATCTACGGGCGTGCCGTTCTTTAGGCTGCGTTCAAAGTCATTTTCATTGTAAATTTCAATCAAGTCACTCTCAATAGATTTTACAAAAGTATAGATCTCATTTTGCATGTTCTTTAAGGAGTTGCTGCTCTGCTCTTCCTCCTGGGAATAAATCAGACTAGAGGAAGCATTCTGAAACAGAATTGTCTGTAGGATTAATGCAAGCAGGGTACTGGTCAGACAAAACAACAGAATTTTTTCCCGCATTTTCATAACAATACCTCCCCAATCTCTCATATGCCGTTTCTTTGTTTATTTTTTACATAAAACTTTATAATTCTCCCCTAAAACAATATAACATAACCGAAAAGTTATGTAACCTGAAATTTTATTTCATTTAAAGTTCCTGTATTCTCCTTATAGAAACTATTCTTTAACCTGGAAGATGCAAAGACGGCCAGTATGATGAAATTGAATACAGTAATGATAACATTTTATCTTATTGATTTTATATGTGATAGGACAAATTTGAAAATCTCACCTGCACTTTTTTGAAAATCCACTGAAGGATTTGGTTCTACTTCCTCATTAAATAGCTCTTTGTGAATGTTTTTTGCTTTTATTATTCTAGCGTGTATCTCCTAATAAAATATGGGATTCATTCTTCTATATTAAGAATACATAGTCCCTGGATTATTTTGTCAAACGACTAATATTATTATATAGATTATCTATTAAACTTACCGGGATAACAATTAGTACAGTTTATTGAAAATAGCTCTATTGTTCACAGCAATAATGTCTAAT
>JAQZBD010000317.1 GCA_029239235.1 Herbinix sp. | reverse complement strand
TCATCCAGACTTTACTGTCGGCTTCGGAGTTTCACCGAATCATACCTTGCGGTTCGTGGGCTATACCACCGGTAGGGAATTTCACCCTGCCCTGAAGATATATTCAATTGTGTGTTATTATAACAGGAGGGTTGGAAGTTGTCAAATACCAAATTTTATATATTTGTTCTGTCGGATTTGCTATTGCTTAATCAAATTAAACAAGTTACAATAATGGATGTTTCCGATCAGAAGTAAATCGAATAAAGAAAAGAGGTATTATTTTGAAACTAGTTATTATCCGACATGCAGACCCAGATTATTCCATTGACTCATTGACCGAAAAGGGTTGGAAGGAGGCTGAGTTCCTATCTGACAGAATATCCAAAATGGATGTTAAAGCGTTTTATGTATCACCTTTAGGAAGAGCAAAGGATACAGCATCACTGTCATTAAACAAGATGAATCGTGAAGCGACCGTTCTCCCATGGCTTAGAGAGTTCCATGCACCTATTAGTGATGAGGAAACAGGAGAAGAAAGAATCACCTGGGATTGGCTTCCGGAAAAGTGGACAACAGTGGATGAGTTTTATCATAAGAATCATTGGCATACCGTTCCGATAATGCGAAATGGGAATGTATTGGAAGCAGCTAACCAGGTCTACGCTGGACTTGATGAACTTTTGAAAGAGCATGGATATGAGCGAGGGGGGAATACATATCATGCAACTAGACCCAATAATGATACGATCGTTCTATTCTGTCATTTCGGTGTGGAATGTGTAATATTAGGGTATTTGTTGGGCATTTCACCAATGGTTTTATGGCATGGGTTTTGTGCAGCACCTTCCTCGGTGACCACTCTAATTACTGAGGAGCGTAGAAAAGGAATCGCATATTTTCGTATGGGCTCCTTTGGTGATATATCTCATTTATATGCGGCAGGTGAACAGCCGGCATTCGCAGCGAGGTTTTGCGAGGCCTTTGATAATATAGATGAACGTCATGACTAATAGAAATGGAAATAAAAAAATCGCTAAGCACAATATGTGATTAGCGATAAATTTTTCCTTGTGAAAAGATTAATTCAGAAAAGCAGGAAAACGAATAGAAGAGAAGATTACAGCTATGCTATAGTGTATCCTGAGTTTCAATTGTGATAGGGATATCGATATCCCGGCTGGTTGGCTCCTGTTTTTTCACTAAATATTCGAATAAAATTTTGACTAATTGATAGCCCTGGAATTCTGGGCTCTGTCCCAAAGCAAAATCTACCGTACCATCTTCTAACAATGCCAGTGTGTCAGGAACTAAATCGTGGCAAATGACAGCAACCTTCTGCGAGAGATTTAAAAGACGCAGAGCGCTTCCCACACCTGCAACTCCTCCGCTGGTTATGTATATCCCTTTCAACTGAGGATGCTGATTGCATAATTCCAATGTGATCTTAAATGCCTCATCCTTACGGTCTTGATTTTCTTGTACATCAACAATATGAATAGGCGCTTTAGTCTCATTTAATTTATCCATGAATCCCTGTAGACGACCCTGGTGACAGGATAATTGATAGGAACTAATAATAACCCCTACATCACCTCCAAAGGGAAGCAGCTTCATTAGTAAACCGGCAGCTGTTCTTCCGCCTTTTCGATGGTTCTGTCCGATAAAGCAAAAATCATTGGTGCCATCAATTTTTGAATTAAAGGTAATAACTGCGATTCCTTTGTCTATGAGTTGGTTGATTTTGTTCCTTACCATGTCATCATCAATAGGAAATATAGCCATTCCTTCGACTCCTTCTGATTCTAAACCGTCTAATATGCTGATTTGCTCCGCCGGTTCTAGTGAAATTGGCATTTTAACAAGAACATCAACACCAAATGCGGAGAATTCATTTTGCGCATTATGAACACCCAACAGCATTTTTTGTATAAATGGGTTATATTCCGGTGTTAATATAATTCCTATCTTTACAGGTTTTTTACTTTGGACTAACGCCTTACCTAAAAAATTGGGCTGATAATTCAATTCACTTGCAATTTTTAATACTTTTTGACGCGTTTCTTCTTTTACGCCGGGACGATCGTTCAGTACCTTGTCCACGGTACCTCTGGACACATTAGCGAGTTCAGCTATCTGCTTAATGGTTATAGCCATATGAATTTACCTCTATATCATTATTATTTCAAATCTTTATTTACAGCTATTATAGCATAGAGACAATAAAATAGCTACTCAAATGTGTACGAGCACAATAAATAATGATTTTATATAAATATTGCACAAAAAAACAAAAAAAAATAATACAAAATGCATATTGTAATATTGAATTTCCAATGTTAGAATAAAAAAGTATTAATGAGCACGAGCACAATATGTAAATATATAGATAAATTCACAATGGAAATTCAAATTGGTGTTACTAGTTTTGTGCGCGAGCATCATAAAAGCATTCAAGATGGCCATGGTAAATGTATTCAACAATGAAAGGAAGATTAAAAATGAAATTTGGTACGGGATATGCATACTGGGGAACAGAGTGGAAATGTGATTACATAGCCTTAACGAATAAGGTTGCTGATATAGGGTTTGATGTTCTAGAAATTGGAGCGGATCATTTATATTATATGTCTGATGAAGATATTGCTAAGCTGAAGGTATTGGCAGCAGAAAGAAACATTGAATTTACTACGAATAGCGGCCCTTCCAAGGAGAACGATTTTGCTTCTGCAGATCCAGCGGTTAGAGAGCATGGACTAGAATATTTTAAAACAGTACTTCACAACATGAAGAAGCTTGGATCAAAATCACTGGTAGGAGCTATTTATTCCTACTGGCCTGCTGATTTTGCTGACACAGATAAAGAAGCTGCGTGGGAAAGAAGTATCGCTTGTCTGCAGGAATTAAGCAAAACGGCGGAAGAATTAGATATTGAATGTGCACTTGAAGTGTTGAATAGAAATGAAACTTATATTTTGACTAACTGCGAAGAGGCAATTGAGTATGTTGGTAAGGTTGGAAGCACACATATTAATATTCTGTTGGATACCTATCATATGAATATTGAGGAAGATAATATGTATGAGGCAATCAGGGCGGCAGGAGATATTCTGGGACATCTTCATGTGGGTGAGTGTAACAGAAAGCTTCCAGGTATGAATAATACCATTGACTGGCCGGAAATTGGTAAGGCCTTAAGAGATATTAACTATAAAAAAGCA
>JAQZBD010000316.1 GCA_029239235.1 Herbinix sp. | reverse complement strand
TCTTCCTTGCTACCCTCGAATATTAATTGTGTTATATCCATGTTCAGGCTCTCATTCGCCTCGTGAAAGATATTTCTGCATGCCTCAAAATTATCATAGAGTTCCTTCCCCATACCAATGTACTGGGAACCCTGACCTGCAAATAAGAACGCAGTCTTCTTTATTGTACTCATCATCTTACCTATTCCAATTCTTTGATAAAAGCTGCTCTGCCTCTGCAAACATCTCTGTGATGATTTCCTTACAGCTTTGTTCCTTCTTTACTATGGCTGCAATTTGACCAGCCATGATACTGCCGTAATTGATATCGCCTTCTACAACTGCTTTTGCAAGAGCCCCAATTCCTAAGGTCTCAAACTCTTCCAAAGGTGCAGCTTTCGCCTCTAATTCTGTGAATTGACGACTCAGCTTATTCTTAAGTACACGAACCGGATGACCCGTAGGTCTGCCCGTCACTACAGTATCAATATCTTTCGCATTTAGTACCTTTTGCTTATAATTTTGATGGACAGTACATTCATGGGCACTTAGGAAACGTGTACCCACCTGTATTGCATCGGCACCCAGCATAAATGCTGCGGCGATTCCTCTTCCATCAGCAATTCCACCGGCTGCAATAACCGGAACCTCCACCGCATCAACAACCTGGGGAACCAATACCATAGTAGTAAGCTCTCCTACATGTCCGCCGGACTCTGTTCCTTCTGCAATCACAGCATCCGCACCACTTCTTACCATTCTTTTTGCAATTGCAACAGAGGGTACTACCGGAATTACTTTTATGCCGTGGGATTTCCACATCTCCATGTATTTTCCCGGTGCACCTGCTCCGGTAGTAACTACCTTAACGCCTTCCTCACATACCATCTTTGCTATCTCATCTGCATTTTCACTAAGCAGCATAATATTTACACCAAAGGGTTTCTTCGTTAACTCTTTTGCTTTTCTAACTTCAGTGCGGACATAATCCACCGGTGCAGTTCCCCCTGCGATAATTCCAAGTCCGCCTGCTTCTGAAACGGCTGATGCCAAAGAAGCATCGGAGATTCTAGCCATGGCACCTTGGAATATAGGGTATTCAATTTCTAACAGTTCACAGATACGTGACTTCATTCTGCCTATCCTCCATTTGCTCCTTGGAGCGTCGCATTGAATTATGCTTCTTCGCTTCTCTTTGATAAATACTTCTCGATGTCACCTATTGTATTGATGCTTTCTGTATCCTCTGTTGGAATCTCAATACCGAATTCTTCTTCCAAAGACATAATAATCTGGAACAGATCCAAGGAATCTGCGTTAAGATCATCCTTTAGGGAAGTCGCTGAGGTTAACTCTGTTACATCTACTCCTAATTGCTCTGCCACTACTTCTTTAATCTTGTTGAAATCCATTTTTAAATCCTCCTAAAATGTTATAAGTATTATTGTTCCCAGAATTATACTCTGGCTCATTTCTGTGAATTAGATATTCCTAATCACACTTGTTACCATCTTATCAGATACTTCTAAGTTACTTCTTAGATACTTCAATTTTATTAAAATATTTTAACTATTGACATAAAAAAATATATTTCGCTAAATTTTATTTAAAATCCAGATCCTATATTCTAGCTGTTATCATATTTAATTGTGCCTGTATTTAAGTCCAATCAACCAGAATTGCTCCGCTGGTCATACCGCCTCCGAAGCCAACGAGAATGATCTTATCACCCGGCTCCAACAGTTTTTTTTCATTCATTTCATCAAGGGCGATTCCTATGGTAGCTGCTGAAGTATTGCCGTAAAGATCCAGATTCACAAAAAATTTATCCAGTGCAATACCTGCAAATTTCGCTGCCTGTTCAATGATTCTATAATTAGCTTGATGTGCTACCACATACTTGATATCATCTTCCTTCAGCTCTGCTTTTGCCAGAACCTTTTGTATTAAATCATTGATGGTTCTTACAGCAAATTTAAATACCTCCTGCCCCTTCATTGAAATATAAGGTGTGATTTTCTGCTCCCCGCTTTCCACGAAAGGATTCAACAGCGGAAGAGCCGACAGGCTTAAATAATCTTGCTTACTGCCATCACTAATCATATGCATTGACCTAATACCTTGCTTTTGCTCCGAGGCTTGCAATACTACTGCTCCTGCCCCGTCTCCAAACAACACACAGGTACCTCTGTCCGTCCAATCCATTACCTTGGATAAGGTCTCGGCACCTATTACTAATATAGTTTGAAACATTCCACTTTCTATAAAGGATGTAGCTACTGCCATTCCATATACAAGTCCTGTACATGCCGCAGACAAATCAAATGCTGCAGCTTTTTTTGCTCCCAGCCGATCCTGTACCATGCATGCTACGGATGGCATAAAAGAATCCGGTGTTATCGTTGCACAGATAATCAAATCCAGGACATCCGCCCCGATTCCCGCTCTTTCCAAAGCTCTTAAACCAGCCTTATAAGCTAAATCCGAAGTGTTTTCACCAGTTGAGATTCTTCTCTGCTTGATCCCTGTCCTTGATGTAATCCATTCATCACTGGTTTCAACGATGCTTGCCAAATCATTATTTGTGATGACTTGTTCCGGCAAGCATCTTCCGGTGCCGATGATTGTCGCATGTCTCATCTTGCGAGTCCTCCTATACTACACTTCTTTCCATTGCCTTATATCAATAACCCTATTTCTGCTTTTCAGGTTCTTGATATATCTCCTTCAAATGCTTGTTCAGTTTGCTTAGTGCATTTAGAAGAATCTCCTCTTCCTCCTGGGAAAAGTCCATCATGATCGCCTTTACCATATCCAAATGAAATTTCTCATGGATACGATATGCCAGCTTTCCTCGCGAAGTCAGATTAATATTCACAATTCTACGATCCAAACTGCTTCGACTGCGTTCCAGATAGCCTTTCTTAATCAGCTTGTCGACTGCAGTTGTTAAAGTCCCCATCGTAATCTCTAACGCAGCTGCAACCTCAGACATAGTTTTTGCTCTATATAATCCAACTGCTTCAATGGTGTGTATCTCTGTGATTGATAAATCCCTGAACTCACCCTTTTTAATGGAATATTCTTCAATATGATTTACATCATCATAGACCTCGACCAACATCTTATTAATCATTACAAGCTTTTCATTCATGTGCTTCTCTCCTAAGCATATGTTTTGTATTGCAAACATTTTGATAATCAAAATATATAGCATGAAAT
>JAQZBD010000315.1 GCA_029239235.1 Herbinix sp. | reverse complement strand
TTTCATGTCCATCCGTACACATAGCGTCAATGGAATCCATGTTATTTCAGTATAAAAATAATGGACTACAAAAACCACTCATTCTATGATATGAATTATCAGAATAATGACTTTTTATATATCAATTGTGATAATCTAATTTTCTCCCATTGACCACTCCATAGCCTTCTGCTAGTTTAGACTCATCAACCATTTAAACGGACACAAATAATAAAAGGAGGAAATTATGAACCCATCAATAATCAAACATATACTGGAGGCACTTGCCGTTGGTGACAGTTTTGCAAAATCAACTGAATTTGCATCTAGAGAGCAGATTAAATCATCCTTTGCATCCATTGACTCCCTTCTACTGCCTTCTGAATCCTTAGCCCATAAAGATATGCGTTATGCTCAGGTTACAGATGACACCGAGCAAAATATCTTCTTACTACAGGATTATTGTAAAAGTCCTTGTATCTCGCCTGAAGTCGCTGCTAAAAGTCTGGTTCGTTGGTACGATGAATCAGCAGAACCAGAAAAATATATTGGTCCAAGCTCTCGAATAGCAATTCTTTCAATCAAAGCCGGTATGGATCTCTGTCTTACCGGAACCTCAGGAACCTCCTGTGGCGGAATCATGCGTGTACCGTCAGCATTTTTATGCAGCACGGATTTATATGATCTACAAAATAATATTAAAAGCACATTATTGCCAACCCATAATACAAATGCAGCCATGGAAGCAGCTATGGGTTATGGCTATGCCCTATTTGCTATGACCAAAGATAACACAATAGACGATATCATTCAAGAAGCTCAAAGGGGTTGTGAAATAGGCCGTAAAACAAAAAATGAAGAAATGGATCTTGCCTGTCTTCCATCCTGCCAGGCTCGTATTCCAGTTCTTCTTCATTTTTTACCACAGTTTCATTCTGATGACGAGTTATTAGATTTTTTATTTTATGTATTTGGAACTACCATATCTTCCTGTGATGTATTTATTGCTGCTTTTGCCTTGTTTCTTTGGTGTAAACATGATGTTTATAAAGCAATTTGCATGTCTGCAATGCTTGGCGGTGACACAGATACCATTGGTTGTCTCGCAGCCGTTCTCTGTTGCTGTTATGCAAAGGGACATAATATTCCTGAGCAAATTGTTCAGACCGTAATATCAACCAATCATCTTTTATTAGACGACTTATCCAATCAAATATTCCAATATAAAAAAATCAAAGAAATATAAGAAAGAAGGACTTATTATGAAATTAAAGTATTTAGGTACTGCAGCTGCGGAAGGTTTTCCTGGCATTTTTTGTAACTGTGATTATTGCCAGGAAGCCAAAAATCAAGGTGGAAAGAATATCAGAACACGCTCCCAGTGCATCGTTGATAATCACCTTCTAATTGATTTTCCGGCTGATAGCTATACTCATATGCTGCAACATCATATTGATCTACCAAATATCCATAATATTCTCATTACTCACACTCATCAGGATCATCTTTATCTGGAAGATTTAGGTCTTCGTTGCAATGGCTTCTCCCACAGAATTAATGGTACACTGACCCTGTATGGTAACAATTCTTTAAAAGCAAAATTCCACCAGTATTACAATCAAGATCCAACAGATACGCATTTGTTAGGAAAGCTTGAATGTATTGAACTGGTGGAATTTAGCCCTGTTCCTATAGAAGATTATGTTATAACACCTTTATTAGCCAATCATGATAAAAACGAAAAGTGTTATATCTATTTACTTGAAAAAGATAATAAAGCTCTACTCTATGGAAATGATACCGGATGGTTTCCTGAAGCCACATGGCAATATCTTTCTGGTAAACAGATTGATTGCCTATCCCTGGATTGTACTCATATGAAATACCGAGAAGGAACCAATCACATGGGATTTCCAGACATCCTGCAATTAATAAAACAACTCGAAACCCTTGATTGTATGATGCCGGATACTAAAATAATACTAACCCATTTTTCGCACAATGGACATCTATTACATAACGAAATGGAAGAGTTAGCCAATCCATATGGAATACAAATTGCTTATGATGGTCTTGAGGTAGTCTTTTAAACTCCTTTGTGGATTGGAAAACCTTTCTTCCTTTTTGCCCAAAAATATTTAAAGCTTGAATTTTTGCACTTCACTCTTTAAGACATCAACACTATCTTTTGTTCGATTGACTTTTTGTGCCACGTCATTCGCTTTCATACTTGCTTCTGATACTCTACTCGCGATATCGGTAGTCCCACCAGCACTTTCCGTAGCTGCAATCGCTACTCCATCAATTCCTTCCAGAATGTTTCCGATGGAAGCGAGCAGCTCTTCTGCGGTTGCGCTAAAGCCAGTTACTAATTCATCCACATATTTTGCATCTTTGTTATATTGTTCTGCAACCAGTAACATATTCTTATAATCATTATCCACATCCGTTACAACAAAATTCAGCAGACTGCTTGAGCTCTCGGATAGGTTATTTACCGTCTTTGTCACATTCGTCGTTATATTTTGAATTTTAATCGCAGATGCTTTTGATTGTTCGGCAAGCTTTTTGATTTCCGATGCTACTACGGAAAATCCTTTTCCTGCTTCTCCTGCACGTGCTGCTTCAATGGCTGCATTTAAGGCTAACAGATTTGTTTGCTCTGTTATTCCCAAAATAGCTTCCGTCAGAACATTAATTTCCTCCACCGCTTTTGATTCCATAATTGCTCGTTGCAACTGTTCTTTTGTTCCAGCTAAAACTTCGGCTGCTTTCTTCTGTGAAGCAATTACATCTTCATTGATTTGCTCTGCTCTTACACTAATATTTTTAGCAGCCATTGCTCCTTCGTAAGAATTTTCAGCAATCGTTTGTGCCGCCTTCTCAATTTCTTGGGAAGTTGCTGACATTTCCTCCGATGCGGCAGCACTTTCTTCCGTAGATGCTGCAAGTTCCTCGGTTGTAGCAGAAACACTTTCCATATCATCATTCAAATGATTCATATCGGTAATTACACCTGCAACTTCATTTTCAATATTAAGTGCTTCCGTAGAAATACTCGTAAGTAAATTCTTCAATGCGTTCTTCATCTCTTGGATGCCTTTGGCAATAGTACCTGTCTCATCCTTTTTAGCCATGATTTTAGGATCTATTTCTATTGAGAAATCACCTACTGCAAGTTGACTTAAATATTCCGATGATTGTTTAATAGGAGTAGCAATTTTCTTAGCTAT
>JAQZBD010000080.1 GCA_029239235.1 Herbinix sp. | reverse complement strand
AAGGTGACAATTCCATAGGTTTTTGCATACTCATTTATCTGAACATAGCTGTTTTCCGGGTTCTCCATCTGTTCCTTCGGACAGTTGGTGTTTGCATACTCACTGTTGTAATAGTCACAAATATTATCCTTTTGCATCATATAACCAATGCTTTTACCGGAGGACTTTAAGTCCTTACCACAGATTTGAATGGAACCGCTGCTTGGAGTGTGGATGCCTGCAATTAATGATAATAGAGTAGATTTTCCACTGCCGCTTTTGCCCACGATGGAGATAATCTCGCCCTCCATTACATGAAAAGAAACATCGCTTAACACCGGTGTTTCCCTTTCGTTACTATGATAGGTATAGCTTAAGTGATCTATTTTTAGCATTTCGCTCATATAACCCCTCCATTATTATTTCACTAATATTATATGAAATGAAATTTTAGAAGTTACAGCCATTCCTTTAGTTGACTTTCCAAGGCTAGCTGAATATAATAGAATTATAATCGGATGAAGAATCTGGGAGAGACCTTGTTTATCAAGCGATAAGGCGCCGAAGGGGAATGCGAAAACTCTCAGGCAAAAGGACCAGGTTTGGACGATACTCTGGAAAGCGATTTGTCACCGACGAAGCAATTCCTGGAACCTTTTAAAAGGCATAAGGGGAGAATCTTTCAGGTAAACATACAGAGGCGTATTGAATTATTTCAGTACGTCTTTTTTTGTGTGCAAAAATATAAGATAAGTCAATTGATATCTTAAAAGACGTACTTCTAACGTACATAACCACAATTCTAATGGTTAAGTAGAATGAGGAGGTAAGGATGATGGATAAGAAAACTCCGCTTTATGACTGTCATGTGAAAGCAGGAGGAAAGGTGGTTCCGTTCGCGGGTTATCTGCTGCCTGTGCAGTATGAGACCGGTGTAATCAAGGAGCATATGGCGGTACGTACCGCTGCTGGTTTGTTCGATGTATCACATATGGGAGAAGTTGTACTTAGGGGGAAAGATGCTTTAGATAATGTTCAGAGACTGGTTACGAATGATTGCAGCCGAATGTATGACGGACAGGTGAAATATAGCCCCATGTGTAACAAAAACGGAGGAGTGGTAGATGACCTCTTAGTTTACAGAAAAAAAGAAGATGAGTATTTAATAGTTGTTAATGCTGCAAATCGATTAAAGGACGTTCTATGGATGCGTCAGCACCTGGAGGGTGAAGTGGATTTTCAAGATATTTCAGATGATATTGCTCAATTGGCTCTTCAGGGACCGGGAGCAAAGGATATCTTATGTAGGATCTGTGATGAGGCGAAGCTACCGGTTAAATACTACAGCTTTTCTGAAAATGTCCTCGTAGCAGGAATTTCCTGTCTGGTGTCAAAAACCGGGTATACGGGCGAAGATGGGTATGAGATATACTGCAACAGCTCAGATGGCCCTAAGCTGTGGGATGCAATACTTGAGGCTGGAAATTATGCCAGAAATCCTTCTGAGGATCCTTCTGAGGAACAGAATTTAGTGATTCCCTGTGGATTAGGAGCAAGAGACACCCTTCGCCTGGAAGCAGCAATGCCCCTTTATGGACATGAAATGGATGATAGTATATCGCCGCTGGAAACAGGTCTTGGATTTGCAGTAAAACTGGATAAACCAGATTTTATAGGGAAAAGCGGTCTTCTAACCAGGGGGACACCTAAGGTGACCAGAGTCGGTCTTCGTATCACCGGCAGGGGTATTGCAAGAGAGGCCTGTCCGGTATACTTAGGTGATAAACTGCTTGGAACTACAACCTCAGGAACGCATTGCCCATACCTTGGAAATCCAGTAGCAATGGCGTTATTACCGATAAAGCATAGCGAGGTCGGTACGAAGGTTGAGGTTGAGGTTAGGGGAAGAAGAATTGAAGCCGAAATTGTACCGCTTCCCTTTTATAAAAGAAATGCAAAATAACAGTTTTAGTTTTATTAACTAATATGATAAGAAATGGTATATCCTAGACATTATAGCTGACGTTATAGGATATGAATAAAAGATAGAAGATAAAAATATAAATTAAGGATTTAAATTAGCAATATAATTATAGTTATAAGATATGCAGCAGATAGGGTAACAGATATGAAACACGAGTATGAAGCAGAGGTCTAAGAAGCAGAGGTCTAAATAGAAATAAACAGTAAGAAAACAACTATATAATGGAGGATATTATAATATGAAAAAGGAATATTTATATACCAAATCCCATGAATGGGTATTATTTTTAGATGAGAAAACAGCAAGAATCGGTATTTCTGATTATGCACAGGGAGAGCTTGGAGATTTGGTATTCATTAATCTTCCTGAAGCAGGGGACGAAGTAGTAGCAGGTGAGGAATTCGCTGACGTAGAGTCTGTTAAAGCCGTATCCAATATTTATAGTCCTGTAACCGGTACCGTAAGAGCAATCAATGAGGAGTTGCTTGATCATCCTGAATTTGTGAATTCAGATGCAACAGAGGCTTGGTTTATAGAGGTAGAGGATATTAAAGATCAAGTGGAGTTATTGACAGAAGAACAATATAAGGCTCAGCTGTAAAGGGGGTACAAAGATGGGAACCTATGTACCAAATACAAAGAAGGAACAGCAGGAGATGCTGAAGGAGATTGGAGTCTCTGATTTGCGGGAGCTCTTCCGTGCAATTCCGGAGGAGGTTTTTCTGGAGAGACCTTTAAATATTCCTGCCGGATTACCGGAGATGGCTGTACAGCAAAAAATGTCCGGTATTGCTGGGAAAAACAAGGTGTTTCATAGTATATTCCGTGGCGCAGGGGCTTATCGCCACTACATTCCATCCATTGTAAAGCAGATAACCTCAAAGGAGGAGTTTGTGACAGCCTACACACCATATCAGGCTGAGATTAGTCAGGGAATTCTTCAGTCCATCTTTGAATATCAGACGATGATCTGTGAATTAACTGGATTGGATGTGTCAAATGCTTCTGTTTATGATGGTGCATCTGCGGCAGCAGAAGCCGTGATCATGTGTAAGGAAAGAAAAAGAACTAAGGCACTTGTAGCTGAATCCGTTCATCCTGAGACCTTGGAGACAATACAGACCTACTGCAGCGGAACAGACATCGAAGTGGTTCTTGTTCCGGCGAAGGAAGGACGTACTGATATCGATGAGCTGCGCCGTATGATTGACAATGAGACAGCTTGTGTATTGCTTCAACAGCCTAATTATTATGGGATCTTAGAGGATGCCTCCTTGATTGGTGACATAGTTCATGAAAAGGATGCAAAATTCATTCTTAGCTGTAACCCGATATCCTTAGGTGTTCTTAAAACTCCAGCCGAATATGGAGCTGATATTGCCGTGGGAGAGGGACAGCCGTTTGGGATACCGCTATCCTTCGGAGGCCCTTACCTGGGATTTATGGCTGCAACAGAGAAGCTGATGAGAAGGCTCCCAGGTCGTATTGTAGGAGAGACTAAGGATTCTAGGGGAGAAAGGGCATTTGTTCTAACCCTGCAGGCTAGAGAACAGCATATTCGAAGAGAAAAGGCCTCCAGTAATATTTGCTCCAATCAGGCTCTTTGTGCCATGACAGCAGCAGTATACCTGGATGCAATGGGGGCAAAGGGGTTAAGACAGGCAGCAGAAAGCTCCATGTCAAAAGCCCATTATCTTGCTGAGAAGCTTACAAAGCTGAAAGGTTTTCATCTGGTTTATTCGGGGGAATTCTTCCATGAATTTGTTACTACTTGTAACGGAAATGTGGATAACGTTCTAGCCGCATTAGAGAAACGTGGAATTCTTGGGGGTTACCCTCTTTCGGGAAAGGACGAAGGCCATCTGCTTTGGTGCGTCACGGAAATGAATACGAAGGAAGAGATGGATACCCTAGTCGGCATTTTGGAGGAGGTGACAAAGGCATGAAGTTAATCTTTGAAAAGAGTAATGCAGGAAGAGGCTGTGAACTGCTGCCGGAATGCGATGTGCCGGTTACCTCAGTTGATGATAAATTTAGAAGAAATAAAGAGCTTCATCTTCCGGAAGTTTCGGAAACAGAACTAAGCAGACATTATACCGAGTTGATGAAGAGAACCTTCGGTGTTAACGACGGCTTTTATCCACTTGGCTCCTGTACGATGAAATATAATCCTAAAGTGAATGATGACATCGCTAAGCTCTCTGGATTTGCAGAAATTCATCCTCTTCAGCCGGTCGGTTCAGCTCAGGGCTGTTTAGAGGTAATGAAGCTGGCAGAAGAATACTTAAGCGAAGTAACAGGTATGGATGCCATGGATTTTCAACCGGCTGCCGGTGCACATGGGGAATTTACCGGATTAAAATTAATTGCTGCATATCATAAGGAGCGGAAGGATACCAAGAGAACGAAGATTATTGTTCCCGATTCCGCCCATGGAACAAATCCGGCAAGTGCGGCTATGGCAGGGTTCTCGGTTATTAATGTGGCTTCCACCAAGGAAGGCTATGTGGATCCCGAAGAATTAAAAAAAGTAGTTGGAGATGATACAGCTGGATTTATGCTGACAAACCCAAATACTGTGGGTATGTTTGATGAGAACATTCTGGAAATAACAAAGATAATTCACGACGCCGGTGGTTTAAATTACTATGATGGTGCCAATCTCAATGCGATTATGGGGTTAGTACGACCCGGCGATATGGGCTTTGATGTTGTTCATTTAAATCTTCATAAGACCTTTTCCACACCCCATGGCGGTGGCGGACCGGGAAGCGGACCGGTGGGCTGCAAGGAACTCCTGATAAAATATCTTCCATCTTCCAGAATTATTCTAAAAGATGGGAAATATGAATATGCCGAGAAGTCACCTGAGAGTATCGGCAGAGTGAAAGCATTTTATGGGAATTTCTTGATCGTAGTGCGCGCACTGACCTATATCCTTACCCTGGGCGGCGAAGGTTTAAAGAATGCATCAGAAAATGCTGTATTGAATGCTAATTATATGATGAGTAAGCTGCAGGAAAGTTTTGAAATTCCTTTTTCGGGACACTGCATGCATGAATTCGTAATATCGTTGGAGCAGCTGAAGCAGGAAAAAGGTGTGTCTGCCCTGGATTTTGCAAAAACCCTGCTGGATTACGGCATGCATCCTCCGACCATGTATTTCCCTTTAATCGTCCACGAGGCCTTAATGGTAGAGCCGACAGAAACTGAAACCAAGGAAAATCTAGAGCTTGCAATTGAAGTTTATAAGAAGGTATTAGAACAGGCAAAGTCTGATCCGGAACTGCTTCATCAATCACCTGTAAAAACAGTGATCGGGCGACCGGATGAGGTTATGGCAGCAAGAAATCCAATACTACGCTATCAATTCAATGTGAATGGAGAATAACCGTTGATCAAGAAGATAAAATATGTCATTACGAAAGAAACTAATCCATATAAGAATCTTGCGCTGGAAGCTTATCTGCTGAATACGGTAAAGGAGGATGAATGCATTCTTTACCTTTGGCAGAATGAGCGAACTGTTGTCATAGGAAAAAATCAAAATCCCTGGAAGGAATGTAAAGTCGCCGAACTGGAAGAAGACGGAGGTATTCTGGTACGAAGAATGTCAGGTGGAGGAGCTGTGTTTCATGACCTGGGCAATTTGAATTTTACCTTTTTAGTTTCCAAGGAAAATTATGATGTGGAACGGCAATTACAGGTGATTCTGGAGGCTGTGAAGCTTAGGGGCATTCCAGCGGAAAAGACAGGAAGAAACGATATTTCCGTAGAAGGCAGGAAGTTCTCAGGGAATGCATACTTTTCAGATGGAATTCATTGTTATCATCATGGCACCATATTAGTGAAGGCGGATATGATGATGCTATCCCATTATCTTAATGTATCGAGAGAAAAGCTGGTATCAAAGGGAGTGGAGTCGGTGCGCTCTCGGGTTACAAACCTTATAGAGTATAATCCGGATTTAAGTATTGACATGGTAATAGAGGACTTAATGAAAGCATTTCAGTCAACTTATGATATGAATGCGGAGCAGATAGAGATAACCCGGTTACCAGCACAGGAGTTAAAGAAATTTGAGGATAAATTCTCCTCCTGGGAATGGATTTACGGAAAGAACATAAGCTTTAATTATTGCATCAGCAGAAGATTTTCCTGGGGAGATATTGAGGTTGGTTTTGAGATCGAGTCAGGAGTGATTAAGGACTGCAGAGTATTTTCAGATTCACTGGAAATTGGGCTCTTTGAAACTATCGCAGAGCGATTATGCGGGCTCAGATTTTCCACGAATGAAGTGATAAAAGAATTGAATCAGATACCTGTAAATGAAGGAACTGAAGGCATATTAGCTGATATCGTTAGTTTTTTTCAGGAAGAGAAACTGTAAAGTCATGATAGGGGTTGTTGCAAAGGTAAGTCATATCCACATAATTACATTTTGCAACAGCCCCTTGCCTGCTTATTTCCTGGAAGAATGGATAAATACATTGGAGGTTAACAGTGGATAATAGATATGATATAATCATAATTGGGTCTGGTCCAGGAGGATATGTGGCTGCGATCAAAGCAGCTAAACTGGGAATGAGAGCAGCTATCATTGAACGAGGAGAAATTGGTGGTACCTGTCTTAACCGAGGTTGTATCCCGACAAAGACCCTAATGCATAGTACTCACTTGTTTTATGAGGCTAAGCATCTACAGGCAGCAGGCCTGCATTTTGAGGGTATTTCGTTTCAGATGGAGGAGCTGCAGGCAAGAAAAGATGAGATTATTTTAAAGATAAGACAAGGTATAGTCTCATTATTGGAAGCAAACGGTGTAACTATTTTTAAGGGCAATGCAACCATATGCAAGGAGAACCGGGTTATCGTTAAGGGAGCCGAGGAGGAACTGGAGCTTTCGGCAAAGAATGTACTGATTGCAACCGGATCCATTCCTTCCATACCGCAGATAGAGGGTGCAAATTTACCCAACGTTATGACCAGTGATGAACTTCTAGGTAAAACCGAGCTTTTTCCAAAGCTGTTAATTATTGGAGGGGGAGTAATTGGGGTTGAATTCGCATCTATCTATAGCGAGCTGGGGTGCGAAGTTGAGATTATAGAAGCAATGGATCGAATCCTCCCTACGATGGATAAGGAGGTATCTCTAAGCGTTGCGATGAGTCTTAAGAAAAAGGGTGTGACCATTCATACTAAAGCAAAGGTTGTCAAGTTGCTTCCGGATGAGTCCGAGGAATTAGCATGCGAATTTGAAGAGAAAGAGAGCACTAAGCTGACCAGAGCAGCAGGAGTATTAATTGCAGTTGGTCGAAAAGCCAATGCAATGGATTTATTTTCGCCAGAGCTAAGTATTGAATATGATGGAAATAACATAAAGGTAGATGAGTTTTTTGAGACCAGCATACCGAACCTTTACGCGATTGGCGATGTAATTCGTGGAAAGCAGCTGGCACATGCAGCCTCTGCACAGGGAATTGCAGCAGTGGAACGAATGTGTGATAAAGAGATTAGTATTGACCTGTCCGTTATTCCGTCCTGTGTATATACAACCCCAGAAATAGCTAGTGTTGGAATGAGCGAAGAAGAGGCTAATCAAGCCGGTCATTCAGTGAAAACAGGAAAATACCCTATGTTAGGTAATTGTAAAACCTTAATTGCAAAAGCGGAGAGAGGCTTTATTAAAGTAATAGCTGATGCTGATACGGATAAGATTTTAGGGGCGCAGTTAATGTGTGAACGTGCCACAGATCTGGTTGGAGAATTCTCTTTGGCAATTGTTAATGGACTAACCTTAAAGGAGCTATCCTCAGTAATCCGCCCGCATCCAACCTATGGTGAGGCGGTTACAGAAGCAGTAGAAGATGCTATGGGGATGGCAATACATCTCATGCCAAAAAGGAAATAGTGGTTTTGTAGTAATTAATATAGATTGGAGGTAAATCTATGCGGATTGTAGCAGATGATACATTAGCATTAATCGTAGATTTTCAAGAACGGCTGATACCGGCCATTGAGAATCAGGAAGTGCTTCTTCAGAATACGGAAATATTAATCAAAGGTCTTCGTGCATTAAATATCCCAATGCTTGTAACACAACAGTATACAAAAGGAATCGGGATGACGCATCCCTTGCTGGTGGATGCTATTGGAGGAGAATTTGAGTACTTAGATAAGATTACCTTCAGTTGTGCGGATGACGAAGCAATCATGAAAAAAATCGAGGAAAGCGGCAAAAAAAATATTATTATATGTGGAATTGAGGCGCATATCTGCGTTCTTCAAACGGTAATTGATTTAATAGCTAAGGGCTATCACATTATATTGGTGGAAGACTGTGTCGGTTCCAGAAAAGAGAGTGATCGCCAGCTTGGACTAAAAAGAGCCCTTCAGGAGGGAGCAATTCCTACCTCCTATGAATCAATTTTATATGAACTGACTAGAGTTGCAAAGACAGATGTGTTTAAAGAAATCTTAAGATTAATTAAGTAAATAGCAAAAGAGCTTCAATTCCTTCACGATCTACATTACTCCAATTTGTGGGGTACGTTAAAAGGTTTGAAGCTCTTTATTATTAAGTCATACGATGGTTATTAAGCATACGTTCGGTAGTTTAGTTAGAAAGTCTAACCTAACCGATAATAGAATTTTCAGGCAAATATACCTTTATAAAGGGATAGAGTTCTGAGTAAACAGCACGATAAATGTATTTATAGGATATTGTCTCAATGGATTGAACAAACTCATCCATATTTGTAATTAAATGAGCTGTCAAAAGAGTACCATGAGAATTCACTGGGATGGTACCTTCTGGA
This sequence comes from Herbinix sp., assembly GCA_029239235.1. Lineage (GTDB taxonomy): Bacteria > Bacillota > Clostridia > Lachnospirales > Lachnospiraceae > Mobilitalea. Next base: position 6,854 of record JAQZBD010000080.1, on the reverse strand, counting down.
AAATCGCACTGTATGTTGCCACCATCAATTATGATATGGCGAGGCATGTTTAGTATAGTATTGTTTGGAGAGGCAACAATTCTAACGGCTAGCAAGCCACCTTTGATTTTAATATAACTCATACTAAAATGATCCCCTAAACCCATTAGCTCATAACCTTCACCTGACACAGTAAGATTTCCATCTTGCTGACAAATGGTATACTTTCCTTGAATTGCGCCCACACCGGTACCAATACGTGCATTAATGCTTAAGGACAAGTCACCGCCTTTGATATGAATCAGCCCATCAGATTCTTCAATTGAGCCGATTGCAGTTGATATTTTACCATTACATTCTATATTAATATTTCCAAGTGTAGTGATATCAGCGGAACCGATAATAGAACCAATACCAACTGTTTTTGTTCCCTCCGTCTTTATGTCAATATTAGCGGCACCAATATATATTTTAGCATTTCCCATTAAACTACCGATGCCAAGGGTCTGGTATCCGTTAGCGTTTACAATAATTGTTCCGGAGAAAAGGCGGATCGTAGAGTTTGCAGAATTTCGGCCTCCACCAATGCCAACCGATAAATTTGAACTACTAATTACCTTTATCGTTCCTTCACCGGCAAGGGTAATATTACCATAGGTTTGTGCATCCGATCCACCAATTCCAGTCCTTCCATTGCGGTCTGCATGAATTGTCAAATTCCCATCCCCTATAACCTGCAGATCTGATTGCTCTACAACACGGATACCATCATTAGAAAAGTTATTATTGCCAATTAATCGTAAAGTAACGGAACTGTTAGTGCCAATGATTAGACAGGGACGATCAATACCGCATATCATTAAGTTATCTAATGTAATTTCACATTTTTGATTATCGGGCACAACTAAGGAAATTTTGGCATATTTGTTTGAGCTGCTGGTAAAAGTGATCTTTTCCTCCTTGATTAAAATAATAGAATAGGATTTAGAGGAAAAAGTGTATGGATCTAATATGGAATCACCTTTTGTTTCATAAATCTTATGATTGGTTAACGCTAATATCTTCTTATAGTTTAATTTTTGAATAGAATCGAAGATCTCCTCGGAAATAGTTGTTGCTAAGGAATTGTCCGCCTTTGCAAGAAAATCTCCCTGGACGTAATCAATATCTAGGTTGATGATATATTCCAATTCTTCATAACGCTCAATCCCGGTTGCAATTGTTTTAATGTTTTTTAACCTGGCAAAATTGATGATATTATATAATTGATGCTGTTTTTTCGTGTTAAGATCGATAAAGGATGTGATGGAACGATCTATTTTTATATAGTTAGCACAAGAATTAATTAGATCAATGACATCAGTTTCGTCAGTCCCATAATCAGAGTAGGAAAACTGGCATTTCATTTTTTGAAATCGTTCCTTCAATACCTCCATGCTGGTTTCACTCATATAGGTGATCTCATTTAGTTGTATAACGGCTTTCTCGAATAAGCTACCAAAGGTAGTGAATAGTTTTGAGAAATCCTCCTCCGTTAAATGATAGTTAAGGACACAGTTGATAAATAGCATTTTCGTTCGGAAATTATCCGGTTGATGCCGAATGATTTCCATATTATTATGTAGCGTTAATTTTTCAATGTCGTAAAGTCGATTTTCCCTAGTGGCAAGATCTAGAATTTCGGTAGAAGTGAATTCTAAAAGATCAGATTGATAAGTCATTAGGGCTTCGTAAGCAAAGATATCTCCGGTTCTCGCATTTAAAATCGGTTGGAATTGATAATCGACTTGATTATCATCCAGCATTTTATTAAATTGCTCTAAGCGTATTCTATCCGTACCATGACTGATCTGAAACAAATAATCTTCCAGTTTATGTACAATCAATAAGTTTTTGTAGGCGAATATTGCAGTATAGATTATTAACATAATATCAATAGCTAAAAATAAAAGGAGTAATGAGCGCGAATCAGAATGATTATGTAATGCAAGAGCAAAAGATATGATTAATAATAGAGTATCTAAACAAAATAAAATATGGAGCAGTAGACTTCTCTTTTTATGATCTTGAAGTTGATAATGGCTTTTGTGCATAATAACTCCTAAACTATATTCAATATAGAAAAATAAGATTGTCAAACCCATAGTAAAATAATTAAAAATTTTAAATGTATTTACCTTTTGAGTATACCTTCATGTGAAAAATATGTCAATATGGTTTTGGGACTTTTATACTATTTTATACTTCAAAATTCTTTTTGTATTAACTAAAATCAGTAAAATAATATGTAATAAACGGATAGAACAAATGTTTGAATATTGCATTGACAGATAGATGTGGATTTGGTACTATAGATACTAATAAGAACAAATGTTTGGGAAAAGGAGCCTTGTATGGTTATTCAGGAAAGCATGTCAATACAGAAAAAGCTTGAAGTACTTTCAGATGCAGCCAAATACGATGTGGCATGCACCTCCAGTGGTATAGATCGGAAGGGAAACGGAAGCGGAATGGGGAATAGTATAGCTGCCGGAATCTGTCACACCTTCTCAGCAGATGGCAGATGTGTTTCGCTGCTTAAGGTCTTATACACCAATGAGTGTATTTTCGATTGCAAATATTGCATTAATCGTTCCTCGAATGACATTGCGAGAGCCTCCTTCACTCCGCAGGAGATAGCTGAATTAACGATGGAATTTTATCGTCGTAATTATATTGAAGGTTTATTTTTAAGTTCAGGTATTATAATAAGTCCAAATCATACCATGGAATTGATTTTGGAAGCCTTAAGATTACTGCGAGAAGTTTATCATTTTAATGGCTATATCCACTGCAAAGCCATACCAGGGGCTGATCCGGTATTGATTGAGATGCTGGGCTGGTATACGGACAGGATGAGTGTTAACCTGGAGCTTCCAACAGCAGAAAGCTTAAAGGAACTGGCTCCGAATAAAAATCGTAAAAATATTCTAAAGCCAATTCGTCAAATACAGCTTGGTAGAAAGGGAAATCGTGAGTTTTTAGGGTTACCAGATTTTAAAGAACAGCCTAAGTTAATCATTGAAGGGACACCCGATCATGATATAAAAGAAATCATAACCTCCGATACCGGAATTGTTCCTTTTAAAAACAAAACTCTAGGTAAGAGAAGGTTTGTTCCTGCGGGACAGAGTACTCAAATGATTGTTGGAGCTACCAAGGAAACGGATTACCAAATTATGAGTGTTGCCGAATCTCTCTATGATAATTTTGATTTAAAGAGAGTATTCTATTCTGCATTTATGAATGTTAATCAGGATATAAGGCTGCCATCTACGGAGCAAGGTCCCCCGTTACTTCGTGAACATCGATTATATCAGGCGGATTGGCTGCTTCGCTTCTATGGTTTTCAGGCCATGGAATTATTGGATGAGGAGCGTCCGAATTTTAATATATTACTAGATCCCAAGTGCGACTGGGCTCTTCGCCATCTAGAATTATTTCCGGTTGAAGTTAACCGTGCGGATTATTATACATTACTTCGGGTACCAGGGCTTGGAACGAATTCAGCCCAGAGAATTATAATGGCACGAAAAAGTGCCGTTTTGGATTTTAATGATTTAAAGAGATTGGGAGTTGTATTAAAAAGAGCGATCTATTTTATAACCTGTAATGGTAAGACGATGTATCCGATCAAAATGGAAGAAGATTTTATTACCAGGCAGCTAGTAGCCTTGAAGGATCAGATACCACACGGAATTGATAAGGATATAACCTATCGACAATTATCCTTGTTTGATGACGTGAATTTCCAAATTGACAGTAGGATTAAGACTCGGCAGGCTTCCATATAATTATTTGCAGGATAGGGGTGATAGTATAATGATGAAGTATGTATATCTTTGTGACAATAGTATCGATGGAATTTTTACAGCAATTTATCAGGCTTGGGCTTCAAGATATGGACATGCCAATATAAAAATCGAAGCGAAATGTGAGAATAGTAAATATTCAAATATTGAGCTTTTTGCTGAATATATCATGGTTAATACTGACCCTTCCCTTTCTGAAAAAGTTTCGAATTCAATAAAGAAAAAGATTTCCAGGGAAGCCTTTGAGATGGTTTGTAGAGTAGCCTTGTCTGATTTTGAAGGAAAGGCTGATTTGATTTACCGTTTTTTAATCTTGGGTTTTGCTTCAGGAAATAGTATTATGGAGAACATAAGTCAGGTTGTGGTTAATCAAATGCTTCGTATTAATAAGAATGTAAGTAATGAAGTTCATCATTTGTTAGGATTCATCCGATTTTCTGAGCAGGAAAACGGATTGCTTATATCAGTGATTCACCCGAAGAATAATGTGTTAACCTTAGTTACACCCCATTTTGCTGACCGTTTACCAAACGAGAAATTTATGATTTATGATGATAACCGAAAGGTTGCAGCATTTCATATTCCGGGTAATTCTTGGGTAATCGCGCAGGTACCTGAACTCAATCAAAAAATATTGGAAGAAATTCCAGAATATGAGGATGAATATCGAGCCTTATGGAAAACCTTTTTTGATCATATTGCTATTAAAGAAAGAATCAATCCGAAATTACAGCGTAATAATTTGCCGTTGAGATTTCGCGGTGATATAACAGAATTTCGCAATTCGAACACGGTATAAATGAATGAAACAGAGAGATACTAACCTTGTAATGTAATTAAATTATATAGGAGGAGTATCGAATGAAAAGAAGATTAGCTGTTTTAGCAAGTATATGCTTAGTATCTATGTTTGTATTCAGTGGTTGTGCTGCAGGAACAGACAATAACAATGGTGTGGGTACTGGCACAAACGATACAACTAACGACGCAACAGATGATTTAGCTGACGATGTTAGAGATGTAGAGGATGACACCATAGGTGATATAACCGGACCGGTCACGAATGGAAATGGTACTGGAACTGGAACAGGAACCGGAACAACAGGAAATGGAACTGGAACAGGAACCGGAACAACAGGTACTGGAGCAGGAACTGGTACAACAGGAAACGGAGCAACAACGAATGGAACCGGAACAGGAACCACTGGTACAAACGGTTCTGGAACTGGAACAGGTACAATGCAGTAATTGGAATAGGTCTGTTTTTCAAGCGTAAAGCGAAAGAAGCAGGCCTTTTTTGCGTTCTAAATCAGACACAAATATTATTTGCAATTACATATTTATAACACTCACGAGAGTTTCTTTTATAAGTACCGCATTTTAGCATGCCCACTCGTTCTGCCAGATGAATAGAAGCTGTATTATTTATATCAATAACAGCTACAATGTGAGGAATCGCTAGCTCTAAAAAGCAATAATTAATGACAGCTTTGACAAATTCTGTTGCATAACCTAGACCCTGATATGGCTTGGCAAGTAAATAACCTAGTTCATAGATATCTTCACCCTCAAATTGCTTATATTCAATGCCACAACGACCAACAAGGTGATTGTTATCCTTCAAGAATACGCCCCAAAGACCGAATCCATAGAAGTGATACACGTTTTTTATATATGCTTCCTGCTTTTCTTTTTCAATCTTTAGTGAATCCTCGAAATCATCTAAAAAGGCTCGAACTGATGCTTCACGATATATGATGCTTAATTCTGCGATATCTTCTACGGATAATTCCCTTATGATAAAATTTGAAGTGGTTAAAATAGTTACAGCTTCCATATGGTCATATTGATATATCTTATTAATAAAAGAAAAATCAATTTCATCAAAGCCTTCCACTAATACAGCTGCTTTATAGAGATCTTGGCGAGATATTTGCGGGTTGTAGTAGCCAATACAAGTTGTACCAACATTCATTGCGGCTAATAAACCAAAATCGGTATCTGTAATGGTTACACATTCCCCGGAAGGAACTTTCAGTTGCATTAGCAATTTAGAATAAGCCAGAGCTCTATCATTAGAATTAGGGAACGCGGATGCTAAATTTACTGTTTGAATGTTATTCTTATGTAAATCAGCTATTAAGTGATTAAGGAAAGGTACTGGTGATTCGCAGTGCAATGAGCTGATATCAGAAATTTGGCTTAAGTCAAAGATAACTGCTTTGAGCAATAGTAAATCCTCCTACTTATATCTTAGTGTAACATACAAGAGCAGTATACAACTTATTGACTGTCCTTTCAAGGAAGCAATGTTATGGGACAATGCTGACATCAGAAAAATCAAACAGATAAGGGATTGCAGTAGGGTTTCTTGGTTGCTATAATGAAATAAATAAAGTGATATTTCTGGCAGCTAATAAAATAATATTCTACAAGCTGCCAATGACTGCTTCTAAGGCAAAATAAAAGCGAAGTAATAACACTCCGCTATTTTCTGTTTAATACCTGTTCGAAAAAGAGACCTGCTAAAAACCATGCAGGAGCATAATCTAGCCGGATAACACCTTTGTAATTATATTTTGCTTTGCTATAATCCCAAGGACATGCACCATATTTTTTTAAAAAAACACCGCTAGTATACTCAGCTGCATAGATGAGTAGAGCATAAACACCTCCTCGAAGCAGTGCATTCCTGTTCTTTAGCTTATTGCAAATGGGGTTAAGACAAGCGGCCATACCGTAAATTGGAAACATCCAGATGGAAGTATGACAGGAAAGAGTCTTATCAGTTCGAGAGCGCAGAGAACCAAGGCCTGTCCAAAAGCATTCCATACACCAACCACATAGACCACAGATTAGGAAATTGGTAAAAAAGCATTTTTTCATGAAGTTAGTATGTGCAGAAGACAGTTTTGTATACAAAAAATAATTTATTTTTGAATAAGAGAAAGATTGAAAGGTTAGGTTAAGAGTGAAATAAGAACAAAGGATTCGATAAAATGATTCGAGAGTCAAAAGTCAGAT
>JAQZBD010000314.1 GCA_029239235.1 Herbinix sp. | reverse complement strand
GCTATCCATATTGTAGCGGTTTCTTCCTAATATTTCAAGGTAGAAAATATAAAAGCATCGGAAGCTTATTATGACCCGCTTGAAAAAATGGATATTCAATACTTCCTTAATTCGTCTTCTCCATTGTCCTCCAACTTTTCTATCATTTTGATGACCACCTCATAAAAACTGGTATCATTTGCCTTCACAGTAATACGGTCGGATACTTTATGACCTAAAATGGCCTTTCCCAGGGGCGAGTCAATGCTTATCCTGCCTTTTAGAGAATTCGACCTGACCGTAGTCACGATTTTTACCGTCTCCTCGTCCTCGTCTTCTGGGTAGAAGATTGTCACCTTATCGTTTAGCCCAACCTCATCAGCGATAGAATCCTCTTGAATAATACTGGCTGTTTTTATCATTCGTTCCAAGTATCTGATACGGCTCTCATTTTGATTTTTATACTGCTTTGCCGCCTTATATTCGAAGTTCTCACTTAAATCTCCATGGGCTCTGGCTTCCTTCACATCTTCAAGGGCTTCTTTTCTTACTACCAGCTTACGGTATTCAATTTCCTCTTCCATCCGCTTCACATCTTTTTGTGTTATCTTATCATACATAATCGTTGTTCCCCCTTATCTGTGTATTGATTTAAATGTAACTTCTATCTATAAAACCCAATCAATCCGGACATTCCATATATCATTATGGCCTTGTAACCACTTTTTGTAAATAAGCGAATGCTTAATAATGGTAAAATAATTACCAAATTTTTTTATATATTTTTCAAAAAAGTACTTTACCTGTCGTAGTAATTATGCTATACTCAAATTACTACGACAGACGAAGTACGATAGATGGAGTAGAAAGGAGGAAACTTTTTGATTAGCAGCGATGTTATCAGGGGTTATAATGATACCATCATCCTTTATCTTCTTCATGGTGGAGCATCCTATGGGTATGAAATATCTAAGAACATCAAGGAGTTGTCCGAGGAAAAATATATCATGAAAGAAACGACCCTTTATTCTGCCTTTGACCGATTGGAAAAGAACGGCTATATTGAATCTTTCTATGGTGATGAGACCTTTGGAAAGCGACGCACCTATTATAGAATCACCCCCAGCGGGATGGCTTATTACAAAGAAAAATGCGAAGAATGGGAACTTACTAAGGATGTTATTAATCGATTTATAAAGGAGTGGAATGTATAATGGAGACTATTAAGAGCTATTTAGACAATATGTTTTCCGGCCTGCCTAAAACAGCCCGGGTATTAGATCTTAAGAACAATATCCTATTTAATATGGAAGAAAAGTATCATGAACTTAAACGTCAGGGCAAGTCAGAAAATGAAGCCATTGGTATTGTAATATCCGAATTTGGTAACATTGAGGAGCTTGTAACTGAACTTGGGATCAATTTGGATAGTCAAATGAATGATCAGCCGGTCGTTACCAGAGAAGAGGTTGAAACTTATTTATCCGTGAAGAAGACGATGGGTAAACTGATTGGATTCGGTGTCTTTTTATGTATTCTGGGCGCAGCAATGCTAATTTTACTCTCCAGCCTACTAGAAGGTATCAATCATATTTCTGAAGCAGCTGCTGATGCTCCAGGAATTATTATCCTCTTAGTGCTTGTAACAATTGCAGTGGGCATCTTCATTTATTCCGGCATGTCCTTTGAGCGATATCAATATATGGAAAAGGGTGTACAATTACCCGGGAACCTGGAAGCAGAGCTGAAGCAGCGATATGACCAATACAATCCAGTTTTCTATGCCCATCTCATCATAGGTGTATGTATGGCTATTCTTTCTCCCATTTCGTTGTTTGTAACCTCTATCTTTGGTGATCGAATGGAAGACTATGGCGTGGTTATTTTATTAATTCTAGTTGCTTGCTCCGTTTACCTATTCATTTCCTCAGGTACTGTAAGAGAAAGCTATTCCAGATTACTGAAACTCGGTGATTATTCTGAGGTAGAACAGAAGAAAAACGAAGACAAGGTCATTGGTGCTGTTGCAGCCATTGTTTGGCCTTTAGCAGTTGTTATCTTTCTAATCAGCGGCTTTGTATATAACCTGTGGCATATTGGTTGGATCGTATTCCCTATAACAGGTATCCTCTTTGGCATGTTTAGTGCGGCTTATAGTATAATTACCGGCAAAAATCAATAAACGCAACTATACTTTATTATATTATTATTCATTATTATTCTACTCTCGTCTTGAACAATATTAAGAGCGACCAATTTTACTCACTTATTACCCCTTCCGTGGTTAATGTGAGTAAAATTGGTCGCCCTTTTCCTTCATAATTTCAGTATCTGAGTGCTGGTTTCTTATGTTTTCACACAATTATATTCTAATTAATCAAGACTCTGCTTTCAATTGATACCATTATTTTGTGCCTCTGCATAAAATGACAGATTATAGAAAATAATAGTGTATTTTATCTATCTATGTGATAAAATATTTTATATATCTAATACTGATTCTATATTTCTATGGAGGCTTTTATGCGCAAAATATTGATCCCCCTGAAGTATGTGATTGCTTTCTCTGTTACTATAGTTTTTGTGATTTTTTTCGTTATCATGGTTCTTTTGTATCGTCGGGATTATAATAATATTATTGATGAGCAGAGCAAAAAGAACCTCTCTCTCCTCTCAAGTAAAGTTGAAGAAAACTTATCCGGTCTATTTTCAAATGTTCAAACTGCTACCGCTTTTTATGGTGATTACATAGAAGACTCAAAGGTCTATGATGATGAGACGCTTACATCAGTTCAAAGCTATACCTTATCGATTGCTCAAAGAATGAAGAAGGAAATGCCACAAATCAGTCAGATTTATTATGGGGATCTGCATAAGCGCACCTGCGGGTATATTCTTAAGAACGATGGCTCATTGCACTTGTTTCTTCAGGATAAAAGAAATGATTTTCTGCTGACTTTTTACGATGGTGCAACACCCCAGGATAATATCCTTCAAACCATTAAAAACTTTGATCCCACCACCAGACCCTGGTATCAACCGGTTTCCGGGAACCCCGTACAGCAGTGGTCAGATGTGTATGTTAGTTACGGTGATGTGAATTGTCTAAGCTTAACCTCCTCAAGACCCATATTAAAGAACAGTAAGCTGATGGGTGTTGTTGGTATGGATATTAATTTGAATGAGATAAACAACTATCTGCATAGCCTTGACCATGTTGGTTCCGGGGTTATTTATCTTGTCAATAAGAAGAACCAAATAATTGCCTGGTCTACCACTGATCAATATA
>JAQZBD010000079.1 GCA_029239235.1 Herbinix sp. | reverse complement strand
ACCTCCCCCATGAACAATCAAAATATTTTTCTCCATAAAATATTACACAACCTTTCATCATGGCAAAAGGACGGCAATAAAAGCTAAATTAGCCAGTCCTGCTGCCCAAACGCTTATTTCTTTTACATTTCAATCACGGGGATATTTAGTAATTTACAAACCTCTATCATGGAATCCGCCACATCATCCCATACTATACTATAATGGTGAGGTATTCCTTCCTCCATAATACGCTCCACAATTTTTCTTACAGGTGCATCAACCTTAATATTTGCCATAACACCTTTGGTATAACGATCCTTATCAATTGCTGTTCCTCTGAGAAGGAATAATTTATAGGAGTCATTGATATTGCAAAATCTTGCTATCGTTACTTTTCCTTCTTTTAATGCTCCGTAAAATGCTGTTCCCTGTCCTGCCAAAGGATGATTATTCATTGTAAAATCATGTTTTGTATTTTTTAAAGACGGTGCTGCATTACCACAATGCCAGAAGGTCATTACATTTTCCTGCTCATCGATATTGATCATATCTGTAATAAACGTTGGAAGTCCGGTGAGATAATTCTGCACAATCTGCGCAAGTTCAGCGTCGATATCACCTTCACACCCTATGTGCATACCTTCATCTGCTAATCTGCCTAATACAGCGCAGGGCGTTGTATGCAGACTTCCCATCTCCGGCCAGCATTTGATTGTGGCAAAATCATAGGCTTGTCTCTCCATAAGTTCCTTCAGTGCAAGATATAATTTAGAATGATTCTCTAAATGTCCCTCCGGAAGTTTACTTATATCATAATCCTTTTCGACTTTCTCCATATCTGCTTCGTATGCTTCCTTGGATAAATGGCTCATTTCGTCAAATACTACTTTTAAATCAGTTTCTTCCATTCTAATTCCAAAGGTTTTGCGAATTAAGCTTTCGCTAAAGCTTGAATTATAAAAGGCGGTAGGGCGATAACCGAACAATCCCAACACAGTTCCTTTTAACTTCTTTAATACACTATAGGCGTTGATCAGATTTTTCACTTTTGACGCAATTGCTGCTTCTTCTTTATCACCATAAATCGTATAGCATGTGGATCCCAGTTTTTTTAGTGACGCTGAATTCATAGTGATTGCCACCAACGCATTAGCATATAATCTGTCATTTTTATCAAACGCGGGTTCATATGGTGCCCACAGAACAATCGGAACTTCCAGATTTTCTGCAAGACAGGTAGGGATATCATCCCCTGTAAATGCTCCGTAAACCATAACAATAAGGTCTACCGATTCTGCTTTAAATTGCTGAGTAATTTCTTCGACTGCCTTTGCTGAATCTCCTATGGTTTTTGCCTTAATAAGATTTACACCGGATAAATTCTCTTCCAGCCATTCTCCATATTCTTTCATTCTTTTTTCCGGAAGTTCTCTGGGCCATCTGCCTGATAGTGTTGTTATAAATCCAACATTAAGTTGTTTTTTTATCTTCATAAAGCTTCCTCTTTTCCATGTTAATTTCAAATACTATCATCTAAAAAAATATAAATACATTTTTATGAACCTATCTTTGATTCAAGTGTCAAAAATCTTTTTCCATCCAGGTATGTAAATCTGACTTTTGGCATTTGAATCATCATTATGTAATTAAGAATTCACCTAAATCATGATCTATCTCTCATTTCTCATTGATTATTTCTATGCTTTTCCTTCTGAGCCCGCTAAACGGATAATAGCTTTTACGTCCTGCGTTAATTTATCATTCGCATGCTGGGATAGCTTCCAGGAATGTCCTTGATGATCCATATGGTTTAAACCATCCGCATAATGCTCAACATATTTATATCGTATTTCTGTTCCAAAATTGATCTTAGCTACTCCCAATCGGATTGCTTCTTTGATAATATTCTCTGACATACCGGTACATCCATGAAGTACAAGCGGTATATCTGTAAATTCACGAACAGCTTTCAGAATATCCAGTTTGATATCCGGTTTCCCTTTGTAATAGCCATGGGCATTTCCAATTCCAATTGCTAAGGTGTCAGGCTGGCATAAAGTGAGAAACTTTCTGACTTCCTCCGGATCAACAATATTTTTATTATCTGCAGCATTTCCATCACCGTCTAATCGAGCAAGTTCTCCAATTTCAGCTTCAACAGGAACACCGTATTTCTTAGCTTCAACGATAACTTTATTCGTAAGTTCCACATTTTCTTCGATTGGTTTCGTGGAACCGTCTATCATAACGGAGGTAAATCCGAGTTCCAGTGCCTGTTTGCATATTTCATAGCTATCCCCATGGTCGAGATGAATTGATACCGGCACCGATACTTTATTGGCACACCATTTTGATACCTCCACAAACCAGTCATTTCCCGAATATGCTCCGGTAGATACATAATGTGCTAAAATGATAGGAGATCTTAATTCTTCTGCTGCCCGGCAAATAGCCCATATGATATCAAAATTCCCACCCTGTGTATTAATTGCAGGAATAGCATATCCATTTCGGCTTGCATACTCCAGATTATCTTTGTTTGTTACTAACATTTCTCTGTCCTTCTTTCCTTTTCAATATTCTGTCCACTCTTACTTATCCTTTTACCGCCCCCTGTACTAATCCTTTTACAAGATGCTTCTGAAAGAAAAAGAATAGAAGTAACATTGGAATAATACCAATTACTGAAATAGTATTAATGAGTGACCAATCATAAGATAATTCTCCTAAATATCGTACTGAAACACCTGCTGAAAGAGTTCGAAGTGAATCTGTCTGTATCAGCGTTGTTGCATGCAGGTAATCATCCCAGGTCATTAATAAGGAATAAATACCAACCGCAACAATACCAGGTTTTACTAATGGTATAATAACGGAAAATAAAATTTTAAAACGGCCGGCTCCATCGATAAAGGCTGCCTCTTCCAGAACTTTTGGAATACTATCAAAAAAACTTGCCATCAACATGGTTGAAAACGGTATCATGGCTGCGGTTAATGCTAAGACAAGTCCAAGCTGAGTATTGATTAAGTTCATATCTCCCATTAGTCCATATAATGAAATCATACGGCTTACAACCGGAAACATCTGTGCGGATGTAAAAGCAGCTATGATCCACTTATTCCATTTGAAATTAAATCTTGATAATGCATATCCAGATATAATTGCCATAAATGTGGTTAAAATAGCACATGCACCGGATACAATGAAATTGTTCATATAATAGCGGAAGAAATATTGATCCTCTGTAAACAATTTAATATATGCATCAGGTGTCGGGAATTGCGGAAAAAACGTAGGAGGAAATTTATATGCCTCCATATTTTCTTTAAAGGATGTAATTAAAACCCAATATAAAGGGAATAGCAGAAATAATAAAATCAATGCGACTACGATATATTGAATGATGTTAACAATTAATTGTTTCTTTTTCATATCTATTATTCCTCCTAATCCATTTTAGTTTCTTTAAAGATAATATTGAATAGTATGACTACTACCACCATTAACAGCATCCATACCGTTGTAACCGCAGCTCCGGATCCAAGATTGTTAGAAACAAAGGCTTCCCTGTAACTTAAAATCGCTAAGGTACTTGTAGAATTGTTAGGACCACCGCCTGTCATAGTCCAGATAAGAGGAAACTGCTTAAAGTTTTCAATGATTGCCATTGATGTTGTAACTTTAATAATACTTTTCATATATGGTATTGTAATATGAAAAAACCTGTTCACCGAATTTGCTCCGTCTACTCTAGCTGCTTCCATCGTTTCGTCCGGCACATTCGCAAGACCTGATACAAGTAGTAAGGCAGTAAGCGGAATCTGCTTCCATAAAGCGGCGATTGCGATTCCAAAAAGTGCTGTAGCCGGATTATTTAACATTGCAAAGTCTGTTATCTTGCCAAAACTGAATATTTCCACTACATATTTTAACAACCCATACTGAGGTTGATATATCCACATCCAAATAAGACCGGATATAATGGTCGGTACAATCCAGGGAGCCATCATGATACTTCTTATAAACCGGGCTCCTTTTAAGTTAGAATTTAATACCAAAGCCATTGCCATACCGAGAATAAACTGAGCTAATACCACCCCTCCGACAAATATAAATGTGGTTTCTATGGATGGTAAAAGTTTGTTGTTGGAAAAGAGTTTCATATAGTTGGCAAACTCATTCCATTGTCCAGGTGTACCGGCAATAATATTTTTAATTCTATAATCCTGAAAGCTTCTAATAACGGAATCTAACACCGGTACTAAAATAAACATAACTGTAACTATAATTGATGGAATTAGTAATGACAGGGCAAAAAGTCTATCTTTTGTAATTCTTTTCAAGAATGGTGCACCCTTTGTTTTATGGGAGCCAAATGTTATCGACTTATTTTGCATTATAGGTTCCCCTTTCTTTACTTACTATATTTTTCATTTTCTCTTCTCCACTAAATCTTAAAGTACTCGTTAACGTATAATCTAACGCCAGCTAACAAGATAAATCAGCAAGCTTATTTCATGCATTATTTTATTTGGCAGAGGATTTTTGTCCTCTGCCAAATCGTAGTTCTTAATTACTTAATATGATTTCCGCTACTTTTTTAAATTCCTCAATCGACTGACCAACCTCTTTGTCATTAACAGTAACCGCTTGTGATAATGCGGTTAATTCAAGATTGAAATCATTGATCGTAGGAATATTAGTTGCACTTTTAGCAGTATCTAAGGATTTAAGAGCACCTGAGAGAACAGGAGATTCTTTTATTCCCTGTATTTCACTTAATGCCATCATAGAAGGATATCCAGGTGCAACGTTCTCTAAATATGGAACTAATACATCTTCTGTAAGTAAATATTCAATGAATAATTTTGTTGCTTCCACTTGAGCTTCGCCATTATTACCCATCATAAGAGTATGAGCTTGGATTACACTTTCTCCTGTACCTTGTCCACCAGCTAACGGTGCAGCTGAAGCTACAAAATTAGCTGCTTCCGGATTAATACTGCGAACACCATTAAATCCCCAGGATTGATCATAATACATTGCAAGCTGACCTAATGCGAATAAATTTCTCAAATCTTTTAATTTACTTACCTGCGGATTATAGCCCTTATCATCTAATTCTTTTAAGAATTCAAAAGTTTGTGTAAACCCGGCATTATCAATGTCTAACTGTCCATCCGCATTTAATACGGAACCACCAAATCCATAGACTAAAGATGTTAAACATGATCCGGATACACCAACGGACGCTGTTGTCATTCCAAAAGGATATACCTGGTTACCATCTGCTGTTTTTAATGCAGCTAATTTAGGTGCCATTTCCATCATTTCATCTACCGTAGTTGGAGGGCTGTTAGGATCTAAGCCTGCTTGTTCAAACAGATCCTTGTTGTAAAACATAATAAAAGGAGATGCGTACATAGGTACTCCGTAAGGAATTCCGTAAACCTTCATTGCATCCATCATGGACGGATATATTTGTGACAAATAATCCTCAGAGAAGGTGTCTGTAACCGGTAATATAATTCCTGCATCTGCTAAGGTCGGGAGCCATGAAGCTTCACCAAAAACCAGATCCACCTTTTCTCCACCGCCAACCCAGGTAACAACCTGAGTTAACATCTGACCATATTCAGCAGTCATAAATTCAACGGTAATATCAGGATATTTTTCTTCAAAACCTTTTTTTGCATTATTCCAAAACACATCATAACCTGCTTCTAAAACTGCATAATTAGCAAATTTAATTGTAACCGGTTCTGTAAATTCATAATTATCACTGGTTTCAGAAGTTTCCTCATTCGTTGCCTGTGCTTCATCCGTTTGCGCTGAATCTGTCTTAGTTTCTTCTTTCTGGGCACCCCCGCATCCCACTAAAGATACTGTTAATGCAAAGATTAGCAGTAATGACAATACTTTTTTCATTTTGCTCATTGTTATCTTCTCCTTTAGAAAATTTATTAAGTACCTTATCTCTCCATTCAAACTCACATCATTATCCTCTGACTCAAAGATTGTATGTACTTATAAGGTTAACTCCAATTTAATTTGTAAGGCATTAATGAAAAGAATCTCGTGGTAATAATGTTGTGTTAAAACCGGGAAATCTTGATATATCACGATGAGATTTGATTTTTTCACCGGCTAATAGCTTATTTCCTTCCATCAGCTGTGGTGACGTTTTTTTTATCATCTCAAGCATTTTCCCCATAAGCTCTTTTTTAATCGAATAATATTCCGGAAGAATTGCCAGATTATGCTGCTCTATTGGGTCTTCTTTCAAATCAAACAGTAGCTCCTCTCCTCCATACCAAGTCCACATATATTTAAATTGTTTATTCATGATAGCAAAATACTTATTTTCACAATTTCCATAAAACTCTTTTTCATGCTCGTCTTCTATGTAATGCAGCAAATCATTTCCGTCTAATTGCCCAGTAAAACTAATATCGCAGATAGATAAAATTGTAGGCATGATATCTGCTAAAGTAGTGATTTTGTTACACTGCAATCCTGAATAATTCATGTTAGAGCTGCCAAATTCAGCAGGCGGCTTGATTAATAGTGGAATATGAGCGGAACCTTCTAAAAAATTGGTTTTTGCACACATATTATGATCACCTAATAAATCCCCATGATCCGAGGTGAAGATAATCCACGTGTTTTCTAATAAATTTAATTCGCGCATTCTTGCAAATAACAAGCCTAAGTTATAATCAATTTGGGAGATACATGCATAATAGGCTCGTTTAATCTGCTTCTTTTGGGCTTTCGACATACGCCATATATTATTAAGCTGAAACGTCGGTTTGTAAAAGCCCAGGGGTGCCGTATCCATATCAGCTGACCAATCTCCCATTACAGGATCTGACATCTCAATTCCGTTATAAATCTCCCAAAAGGAGAAATTCGGATCCAGAGGAGAATGTGGTTTTGTAAAACTGGTCCATAAAAAGAAGGGTCTGGTAGGATCTCTGTTTTCTATAAAATCGATGGATTTTTCTACCGTCCAATGGGTCAATGAGTCTGCCTCATTATCAGTATTAATAAAAGGCTCGACTTCATTTTCTCCAACCCCATGACGCCGGGTAGAATGTTTCCCATATTTCCTCATTTCATTAAAATAATCCATTGGTAAATCAGCGTGTTCAATTCCATAAGTTGCTCTCATCGGATGAAAATGTAATTTTCCCTCAGCTCTTGTTTGATATCCGTGTTCATTAAGCAATTTAGGAAATGTAATATTATCTTTCATTGGTAAAATATCATTGTTATTACCTATCAACCCGTGTGTATACGCTTCCTTCCCCGTCATAATAGTAGCTCTTGCAGGCATACATACTGGACATGCAGAATAACATCTATTAAATGATATCCCCTCATCGGCCAGCCAATTAAGATGGGGAGTAAATATTTCTGTATTACCTAAAGCATTAATGGTATCAAATCTCTGTTGATCTGTAGTAATAAGCAGTATATTAGGCCTATCCATATTTTCTCTCCTGTCCTATGATGAATACTCTCATAAACTTCCTTAACTTATTTCTTTCCTGTTTTTATCCATCGGATATGTTGTAATTTATTTTTCTGAGTGCAAAATAACCTCTGTAACTTTATTTAATTTTAAGGGATTTTTATAATTTAACATCCATGTAAACACGTGTGTACATTCTTGAGACAAAACTGTTTTTCATACCCCATACTTAGTCATTGTACTTTATATCAGGTACTTTCTCTTAAGATTAGATTTGTTTTAAATGATGCCCTTAAGTCACTTTCGCTTCCTTCTATAATCATTTGAAGCATATCGATAGCCGCATGACTGATCTCTTCCTGCTGCATCTCCATGGTTGTTAATTTAGGACTGCAAAATCTACTAATTGAGGAGTTATCAAATCCGATTACAGATATATCCTCCGGAACTTTTAAATTCATTTTTTTAACTGCAGACATAGCCACACAAGCTGACATATCATTTCTGCCAAAGATACCATCTACTTTTAATCCGTTTTGAATTCTTTTAATAATCTCCGCTTCCACTTGTTCCTCTGAATAACAACCGGCTATGATCTGTTCTTCCGTAAATTCCAGTTTGCTTTCAATCATCTGATCAACGAAGCCACTAAGTCTCACATCATCCATTGTGCTTTTCGTACCTTTTGAACTAATTCGGTCTATATATAAAATATGTCTTCTGCCTTTTGAAATTAAGTACTTAACACATTCTCTTGCACCGCTGTATAATCCCGAATCAATAATTCCCACATTCTTAGGGATATTATGATATCTCCGATTCATAAAGAGTACTAGTGGAATATTGGCGTTAATGAATTGCTCCACATATTCATCCGGAAAGCTTGTAGAACTAATAATAATACCGTCATATTGCCGGCTTATTACTTGGGATACAAACTCCTGTGAATTCCGGTTGGCACATAAGGATATCAAATACCCGTGATTATAAGCAAACTTATCCATATGGCTGACAATGCGGCTGAAGTATTCATTCGTTATCTGATCCGCAATAAAGATAATTTGGTTACTGCCCTTACCCTTTAAAGTCCTCGCCACATTATTCGGCCGATAATTCAATTCTCTGATAGCCACTTCAACGCGTTCTCTTTTATCTTTGTCGACATATCTGTTGTTATTAATCACATAAGATACTATGGTCTCGCTAACATTAGCATATTTCGCAACATCAGCTCTTGTCACCCGTTTATTATTGGTCATTATGTGCAATCCTTTCCCATATCAACACGTATGTATATCATGTTTTTATTATATCATGATGTTTTGATTTGTCAATATATCATTATTACTCATCATATTATTATTTTCTTACAAAATTATCACTCCACTTTTGTGCAAAATATACTACCGCATTGTTTCAAGAAGCACATGAGCTAACTCTATAAAATTTGTCATAGCAGGCGTTACATACTTATTCTGATTATAAATAGCATAATACTTTCTACGCAAATCCGCATCTAAAATAGTCATTTTAATCAGCTCTTCTCTATACTCACTAAGCTTCAGACTTTTCTCAGATATGATAAAGATCCCGAGATTATGTGCTGCTGCCTGAAATAGTGCATTCGTGCTGATACTTTCCATTACGATATTAGGCACTAAACCCTGTAAATCAAAGGCCGCATCCACTGTACTGCGTAAGCCGCTTCCTTTCTCCCGCAGCAACAGCTTTTCTTTCGCCAGCTGCTCTAATGTAATTTCTGCTCCAAATCGTTCACCATATTTCTTACCGCATACAACTATCATTCTATCCTCTAAAAGAAAATCCTCTTTAAAATTAATGGAGGCTGTCCGATGATCAACAATCGCTAAATCTATTTCATTTTGTATCAACTTTTTTTCTATATAATCAGAGTTGTTAATCATGGAGGTAGTAATGACCTTGGGATGACGTTTCCCAAACTCCTCAAGAATTGCTGGAAGCAGGCTTAAGCCCAATGATATATTAACCCCGATCCGCAGGGTGCTAATATACTTGGAACTGCAGATAGCATTTTCTGCCTCTTCAAATTGTTGGATAATGGTATCCGCATATTGCAATAATACTTTTCCTGCATCTGTAATGTACAAACGACGATTTAAGCGTTCGAACAGTTTGATTTTATAATACTCTTCCATTTCTCTTATGACGAGACTTACTGCGGGCTGAGCCATGTTAAGCTGATCCGCCGCCCGAGTAATTCCTTCCTGGATACACACTTCTTTAAAAATCTTCATATGCTTTAATGTCATGTTTTTTCCTCTATAAAATCTTCTATGAATTAATTTCTTATCCTTAAAACCCATAACAAATTTATTATGAATAACATAATAACATAGTAATAGATTTATGTCTATACGCAATAGTATAATCCCTATAGGCTTAAGTCGTCGCAGTCTTCGCTGCTTCAATTCGTTGTTGTGTATATCCATCTGGAGACTTATATGCTTGTATAAAAAGTTAAAAGGGGAATAAAGATGTCACAAAATGATTTAGGGAATCAAAGGAATAAATTTCGTCTCTTTTTGGCGTACTGCAAAGTTGGTCTCATTGGCTTTGGAGGCGGAAGTGCATTAATACCAGTAATTGAGAAGGAAACAGTAAAAGATTTAAAAGCAATCTCGGAAGAAGATTACACCAAGCACACCATCATTGCCAATATTACACCGGGGACACTTCCTACCAAATTAGGAGCGCTGTCCACTCCGGGCACCTCAGTGGCATGTGCCTACGGCGGAACTTTACCCGGTGTTCTCCTCACCGTATTCTTACTGTCTATTATTTCATTTTTAGGCGGCAATGCTTTGAATTATATCTCCTATGCTTCTATCGGAATTATTGTGTTTATTGTTTTTCTACTAGCCGAATATATTCATAGGGTAATTAGCGGAGGAAAATCCGTCCAGGAACGCAGATTTTTCACCCTAATCGCGTTGTTCTCATTTCTTCTAATTGGTGGAAAAGAGATCAGAAGCCTTTTAGGAACCTTGTTCGGGATTGAAAACGTGGATTTTCTTTCTCCTATTTTAGATATAGCTACCATAGACCTTATGATAGTGACCTTCTTCATCATTTGCTTTATAGGTCAGAGTAGAAATTACATAAAAATAGCCCTAGCAGCAGTAATAAGCATCCTATACTTTGCTGCTGTCAGTAAGTCAAAGCTTTTGGAATTGCCGGTACCCTATCTGCAAATCGGAATGCTTCTACTGACTGTTGGTTCGATTATTTATGACTGTCGGGAAACCTTTTCAGTAAAAAGTTCCATAGGAAAAAAATCTAAGCCAAGGCTATCCAAAGAAACCAGAAAAATCATATTAAGTATGCTAGTGTTTTTTATACTTATGGTAGTTCTTTATGCTACTGCTGCTCTGTTAGAAGGCACTTTGGTAAATTCAGGTTCCCTGTCAGTTACAGATTTCAGTTTAAAATGTATTATCGCTACCTGTACCTCTTTCGGAGGAGGAGAAGCATTTATTTCCATTGCAGACGGAACTTTCATCGAAAACAACTATATGTCCGCTGGAAATTTCTATAGTCAGGTGGTTCCGGTCGCAAATGCTCTTCCCGGCCCAATCCTCGTAAAAATATTAGCCGGCATCGGTTATAGCTATGGTGCAGGCCATTACACCAGCCCAGCCTTCGGATGGCTGCTGTCTATGTTAGGCACAGCAATTGGGGTAGGCTGTTCCTCCATCCTTGCATTAATTGTAATGCTGGGCTTTGACTCCTTGAAGGATTCCATCCGTCTTAACATGATAAAAAAATATATTTTACCTGTTGTATGCGGTATGTTGATTGCCACCTCCGTTTCCATGTTCCGGGAAGTGTTGGTTGTATTCCGGGAACATCTTGAAGGCAAGGGAATCGGATATGGGCTTGTTATTAGTATTTCTCTTTATTTACTAATAATCTACGGAGTAAAGAAACTTAAACTTCCAGATGTGGCAGTATTAATCTGTGCGGCACTTATTTCCCTGGTAGCTATGGTCATACTAGTATAGGGAAAGAAGCAGCCTAAAAGGCTGCTTCCATTATCTCAAAACAAATGAGAAAGATTCAAATTCCTAATTAACTTTACTATATCCTTGGTACGCGAACAGCCAAACTTTTTCAATAATCCATTTATTTGTGTCTTAATAGTTACAATTTCAACACTTCTCTCTTTCGCTATCTCCGCTACCTTTTTATTATCAAGAAGCATACGAATTAGAATACGTTCCGTATTTGTTAGTGTTGCTATATTATTAATAAAGAAAATCAGGCTTTGTTCTGATTTTTGAAGTCTCTTATATTCCTGAATGATTATTTCATGAATTTTAACATTTAAAATAGGATTTCCTTTATATGCGCACCGGATATGCTCTATAATCTCCTCATCTGGGCTTCCTTTTACAATATAATCAATTGCTCCTGCCCCCATAGCAGACAATATAATATTATTGGTCTCATGAGCGGTTAAAAAGATTATCTTTGCCTCACTATTCATATCGCGTATTGTCTCAGTTGCCATAATTCCTGCAACAATATTTTCCATCTCTATATCCATCAGAATAATATCATATTCCAAAGCATTTGCCAATTTAACAATTTCAGTTCCTGAGCAGGCAGTTCCTACTACTTTCATGTCCGGATGGCTGTTAATGGTTTCGCTCATATCCTCAATGAGCAATCGAAAATCATCCGCAATCAATATTTTAATCTGCTCTTTCATATTTACCCCCGGTCTTTACTCTAACTTAGGATATTGCAAGTCCATTATCTTCGCAAATATTATATATTATCTTTCCTATCTCTTTTATTCTTTATATTTAGGAAGTAATATATAAAAATGACTTCCTTCTCCAATTTTACTTTCACAGCGAAGCATTCCAAAATGCTCCTTTACAATTTCTCTTACATAATGTAATCCCATTCCCCAGTTGAAATTAGAGTTTTTACTGGAATAAAACGGATCATATATTCTTTTCAAATTACTTTTACTTATTCCAACACCATTATCCGTCACTTCAATGACAGTATAAAGTCGGGCATTGTTACAAGATAGAATTATTTTTCCTTCCTCTCCTTTATTTGCATCATTAATTGCCTCTTTTGCATTTATCAGAAGATTATAGATAGCTTCACAGATATGGTTGATATCGGCTAATACCATTGCCTCCTGCGAATATTGTACCTCCAGGTGACCCTCGGGATATTTTCTTCGGTACATTTCCACTGAATGCTCAAACAGCTCATTGATCGAAACTGGAATTAAATGTACTGAATTCGTTTTTACAAAACGGTACAGTTCATTCATTCTTGACAGCATAAATTCATTGTTTATGTGCAGAGTCTCAGTATATTCCTTTATCTTATCCGCATCAGGCTCGTCCTCCTGATAGATACTTCCAATTCGTTTATATATCACACGATTTGCAAGCAATTGATTTTTTATACTATGAATGAAGACGGAGGTTCCTGCGCTAATGGTATTAAATTTACGACTTCGGATTATCTCCTCCCTGCTGGCCTCAAAACTAACCCGCGTGTAGATGGTTACACTTGCAATACCAACAATCGCACAAATTAAACTGGCAATCATAATTACGATATATGCTGGAATAGATAAAGTTGCTCGCATATAATAGATTCCCTGTTTCCAGATATAGTCATCGGCATAAAACTTATATACCTGTGCTGGATCCTGCCACATATAAAACAGATATACACCGGTGATTGAAATAATAAATATGTCAATCAGGATCAGCCGTTTACGAAAATACCACATGCTGATAGAGCAGGTCTCAATTAACAGCAAAAGGATTGAAATTGCCACATATAGTACGATCCAATAATTCGTGATTGTTATGATTATTGTCTGAACTTTGCTCCCATAGGATATCAGCATACGGAATACTTTGGGATAATATACAATCAGAGTGCAGATCGGTATAATAAATATCAGCCAAATTCGTTTATAATTATTTCTTATCATCGGAAGCATACTGTAATTTAATGCAGCCAGCACAAGGAATATGGGGAATAAATATCGTCCTATCGCAATAATATAACCCAGTTGATCCACAAGAATCAGCATATACTGGATCTTTGTTTTATTTGCTATTGATAAATAGAAAAATTGAGTTAACTCCTTTGATATACCACCTTTTTTTGCTATAAATATCAAAATTCCTGCCAGCATGATAGCTAAACAGAAACACATTCCGGCCAGATAAAAGGTTTCCTTGCTTCTGCTGCTGATTAGCAGTAAGATTGAAACAACAACAAGAAATAATACAAAAACAATAAGCATTTCTTACTCTCCTAATTCATAAGCGTGTATCAAAATTATATCGTCCTCTAGTCTTACTAGTATGCTTATTTCCAGATTTCTTTATCATATCAACGCAACGCCTAAGTAAGTTAATATCATAGCGCATTTATCTGAACCAATCAAGCTTTTACACTTTTTCCGCGAAATTTGTTTCTTTTTAATTGATTTTGTCTTATTTTCTCACCTCCAGGTATTCTTGATATACCTGCTTCCATATATAATTCTTAATTTCTATATAATCCTGCAGCAGCTTTGTTTCCTGATTTCTTGGATATGGAATATTCACATCTATAATTTCCTTAATACGACCGGGTCTAGCACTCATTATCACCACTCTCTGAGCCAAAATAATAGCTTCATCCACATCATGCGTAATAAAGAAACAGGTTTTCTTCTCCTTTTCCCAGGTATGTAGAAGCTCCACCTGCAGTTGAGTTCTTGTCTGTGCATCCAGTGCTCCAAAAGGCTCGTCCATCAATAGGACTGAGGGATTTACTGCATAAGCTCTTGCTATGGCTACTCGCTGCTTCATACCTCCGGATAGTTCCTTTGGATAATGATTCGCAAAATCCTCCAGGTCAACCATTTTAATATATTTCATAGCAGTTTCAGAGGCTTCCTCTTTGCCCATCCCTTTGATTTCAAGTCCAAATTCTACATTCTTCTTAACCGTAAGCCAAGGAAATAAGGCATACTGCTGGAACACTACCCCTCTGTCTATCCCGGTACCCTTTACCTCACGACCATCACAATAGACTTTTCCGGAGGTTGCTTCCGATAATCCGGCTATGATGTTTAATAATGTTGATTTGCCGCATCCGGACGGGCCAACAACACTTACGAATTCATTCTCCATAATATCCAAATTAACTCCGTTTAAAGCTATCATCTCGCCTTTACGTGTATTAAATTTTTTAACTACATTATCTATCCTAACCTTTACATTTCTCTCTTTTCCTGCCACCCTGTTAGCCTCCTTTCGAGTACTTTAATAATCTTCTCTATAATCATTCCAATCATACCTATTATGATAATGTATAGCAGCATAGGCGCTGACTCAAAAGAGTTGTTCAAAGCTCGTATTCTCATACCCAGTCCGGCGGAAGCCCCCGTAGATTCTGCGGCAATCAAGGTTGTGAGCGCTACCGATGAACCAAGTCTGACAGCCGTCATAATAAAAGGAAGTGATGCCGGTACAATTACTTTTAAAAAGATATCTCTGTCTTTTGCCCCCAAAACTCTAGCCGCTTTTATTAATGTTGTATCTATATTGACAACCCCCTGATAGATGGTAATTGCCATTGTAAGAAAAGTTGCGATTGTAATAACTATAATCTGCGGTTTACGTCCAACTCCAGCTGAGATAACAACCAAAGGTACATAAGCGAGAGGCGGGATATTTCTTATAAACTGTATCCATGGCTCAATAATGTTACGCACTGGCTTATACCACGCCATCAGAACAGCCACCGGCAGTGCAATGATAAAACCAAGAGCAAAACCTGCACCTACAGAAATTAAACTACTAATTATATCCTTAAAAAAAACACCACGGCTAATCATAGTGATAATTGCATCTCCTACAACAATTATGTTTGGAAAGCTTCGGGCAGTGTTGGGATTGATGGATAATAGAGTCCAAAGCAGCACTGCAGTTCCTAGGGAAAAAAGCAACCATAACCATCTTGGAATTCTATTAATCAGACTGACTCCATTATCTTTAATGGCCTTTGAATCATTGTTTGTTTTCATACTTAAAGTCCCTTCTAATTATGATATTGAATAACTCTTGTAAATAAATATTAGCAGATATGGGTATTCGATTTAAGTATGAACTTTTCTCATACTTAGCTAATAATTTACGGTATATTTATACTTCTATTTAATTAAGAGGCTAAAAATGAATGTGGATATACTTATTTAACTTATCTTAAACTCCTTACTGTACAGCATCAAGCATATTTTGGAACATTACATAATCACCCACAGCCGCCTTTTCCGTAACATCGCCTGATGCGATAAAGTTATCCTGCTGTGCCTGGAATGCCTTTTCCAAAGATCCATCCTTAATCATTGCTACCAGCTCCTGCGCTGTTCCCCAGTCGCCATCGTCCTTTTGAGCCATTACAGAATCAACATCAAGCGCAACCTGGTCAGCTACCCAGGTTACGACCTGCTCTATATTTGCAGCTTGTGCTCGATAATCCATTGCCTTGTACAGTCCCTTGGTAAAGTTTAAAATGACATCGGAATTTGCATCAATATAATTGGGATTTGCGATCCAGGAACAAATAGAAGGTGAAATATCGGTAAAATCAACATTCGTTGTAAGTGTTATGGCATCTCTCCCTAACTCATTCCTAATGGAGTTTGTATTTGGAGACCAGGTCGCGCAAGCGTCCACACTTCCTGAAATCATAGCTGTTACTATGGCGGATGCATCCATATCTAAAATCTTTATATCCTCCTTAGTCAATCCACCTTTTTTCAGCGTTAGATTTAAAATAGCCTCACTTGTGGTACCGGAAGCCATTGCAATCTTTTTGCCTTTTAAATCTTCAATCTTAGTGACACCCTTACTTGCATTACCTATAACCGCGTCAGCATTTCCAAAATGAGAAAATGCAAATATCTTAGCTTTTCCCTGGATACAAAGCTTGTGGGCTCCAGGCCCAATATATCCGATATCAATTGCACCGGATTCCATGGCTGCAATGATTGTTGGTCCGTCGGCAAATTCTACAAGATTTACCTTCAGTCCCTGCTCTTCAAAGTATTTCATTTGAATACCAGCTACTACAGTGCATAAACTTGCATAATTAGGCATATACCCTACCGTTACTTCTTTTAGCTCTGATGCTTTCGGAGTGCCCTCTCCCGTAGACGCGACTTCCGTCCTTCCTTTCTCAGTAGCTTCAGAATTATTTTCCTTAGAACAGCCTGAGGCAAATGTAGCAATCATTACAAGTACTATTAAAAAACTTAACACCTTTCTCATAATCTTATCCTCCTTAATGCTAACTAACTTATTAACACCTACGGGCAGTTACCAATAAGTTATGCGCCAACCATGTGCTGATAATAACATGATTTCACCTTTGCATTAAGTATGAATTTTTATCATACTTTTATTCTTCTCTGTCATAATTCTTCTTTTATAAAAGCAGCCCTAAGAATACCGGAGCATTTATACTCCCTCTTCCCTGCTCCCAGGCCGGTCCGCAGTACCCTGAAACTCTCGGGAAGCTGCAGGTCTGTTCGTATTGCAACGGCAATGGCTGCTCCCGTAGGTGTCACTAATTCTCCTTCCACGTCAATAATGTGTAGGTTTAATTTATGACTTTCGTCAATATTTCTTACTGCCGGCACCGGCACCGGTAAAAGTCCATGTCGACAGCGTATTGTTCCCGTTCCGTCTGAAATTTGAGGAATAATTACTTTACTAATTCCAAGATTATCAAAGCAAACTGCTGCAGCAACAATGTCTGCAATGGAATCAACCGCGCCTACCTCATGAAAATGAACCTGTTCCACCGGAACATCATGGGCTTTTGCTTCTGCATCTGCAAGAATTGCAAATATCTTCATAGCCAGCTTTTTAGCACCTGGAGTCATATCTGCCCCTCGAATAATATCCTCTATCTCAACGATGCCTCTACATTCGTGGTCATGATGAGTCACCGTTTCCTTATGGTGATCTCCTCCCTTTTCACCGTGAAGATACTGCATATCATGATCATGATTCTCATACTTTTCGTCTAAAACCACCCAAAAATCACAGGCATCATAGCCTGATTTCATGACCCTGCTAACTTTCACTTCGAATCCACGAACCAAAAGACTATTTAAGGCTTTTAGCATTACCTCTTTATCCGCACCCAAATCCAGCATTGAAGCCACAAACATATCTCCGCTGATTCCAGAACTACAATCTAAATATAATATATTGTTCATATCTGATACCTCCAGTTGTTTTCTGCTTTTATTCTATCAAGTTTGTGCAAACATTTGTGAATATTTTATGCAAACGTTTGCA
>JAQZBD010000078.1 GCA_029239235.1 Herbinix sp. | reverse complement strand
ATTTATCAAATTAATTAATCTATTAAAAATAATATAGTGGAAATATATAAAAAAACGAAATAATATATGAACAATATTTCACAAAATTATAATATGACTGATAATTATCCTTACAAAGAAAACAAGTTTATGATAAAATTATAATGTTAACTATGTACTTTGACCAAAATGCTTTCTTGGAAATGAAGTATCCTGACATTATATGTTTGGTTCATAAGTCATCGGCATTGTGTTTTTTTATTGCAAGGAGGATTGCAAATGTTTCAGGTCAATGACTATATTATTTATGGAGATAGTGGAGTATGTTTGATTGCTGATATAACAACTCCACCCATCAGCGGAGTTGATAAGAACAAAAATTATTATGTTCTTCATCCCTATTACTCTTCCGGTAAGACAATCTATACACCGGTTGATAACGACAAGGTTTCTATGAGGAAAATTCTGACAAAGCAGGAAGCGGAGGAGTTAATCAGCAAAATACCTTCGATAGAGACGATTTGGATTGAAAATGAAAAATTCAGAGAAGATATCTATAAAAAAGCAATGCGTACCTATGCAAGTGAAGCTTGGGTCAAAATAATTAAGACCTTGTATCTGAGGAAGGAGGAGCGCAAAGCTGGAGGAAAGGTGGTAACAGCCACCGATGAAAGGTATTTTAAGGCGGCAGAGAATTATTTGTATGGAGAGCTTTCGCTGTCTTTAGGGATACCGCTGGAAGAAGTAAAAGGATATGTGGAGCAAAGTTCAAGGTCGACGAAGATAAAATAGATAATGCAAAAAAATCATAAAATATGCAGTTGAGCAGGGTATCAAATCGATTGTTTAGAACAACAACCTCCTCAGAGGTAAGAATAGGAGATGTTTACGTAACTTTAAAGCATTGTTACGCTAGCGTCAAACCTCTATACTGATTCTGTTAATAGATGAATCAGATTCACTTTTGAGGAGGATATTTATATGAAGCAATCAATTAAGCTAACCGATTGGCAGAACCCGAAGCTCATCCATCGGAACCGCCAAAAAGCACATACAACCTTTTTTCCCTTTCCTGATCAAATGTCGGCGAGGAAGTTGAACCGTGGGGCATCCACATATTATCGTCAACTGAACGGTATTTGGGATTTTCTATGGGTGCCTGCGGCTGCACTGGCGCCAACCGGTTTTGAGCATCCCGATTATAACGCGGAGCTTTGGAATCAGATTCCGGTTCCCTCCAACTGGGAAATGCAGGGCTATGGAAGACCGAATTATACCAATGTGAAATATCCGTTTCCCTACGATCCCCCCTATGTCCCGGATGAAAACCCGGTGGGCTGTTATCGAAAGACCTTTTACCTGCCACAAGCCTGGAAGGAAAAAAGGGTTGCCATCACCTTTGACGGAGTTGATTCCTTTTATTATTTATATATTAATGGCAAAGAAGTAGGCTGCTCTAAAGTACCCCATATGCCAGCGGAGTTCGACATTACCGAGTATGTGCAGGAGGGGCAGAATCTGATTGGGGTTAAAGTGTATGAATGGAGTGATGGCTCCTACCTGGAGGATCAGGATCAGTGGAGGTTTCATGGTATTTTCAGAGATGTTTATTTGACCGCCGATGAACCTCTTCGAGTAAGAGATATATGGATAAATACAGAGTTTGATGCTGCGATGGAGGACGCCAGATTAACAGTACATGCGGATATCCTTAATCAAAAGCAAGCACAGATTGAAAAGGCGAGATTAGGGCTTGCGCTTTATGATCAAGCTTCGAAAAGGATTGTTGATTCTGAAATAGAGATTAGCTGTAATATGGGAGAGGAGGCAACTGGTGAGACAGTAATTGATGTTGCCAGACCGCGGAAATGGAACCCAGAGGAACCTTACCTCTACACACTGATAGCAACTCTATACGATGGAGATGGAAGCGAGCTTTCCAGCTATCCCTTTCATATCGGGTTTCGCAAGGTAGAGATCAGAGGAGCGGAGTTTTACGTGAATGGGGTTTCAATCAAATTAAAAGGAGTAAACAGACATGACACCCATTATCTCTATGGGCATGTAGCTCCGATGGAGGATATGATTAGTGATGTCAAACTGATGAAGCAGCATAATATCAATTGTGTCCGAACCAGTCATTATCCCAATGATCCCCGCTTTCTTGATTTATGTGACCAATATGGCTTATTCGTGGTGGATGAAGCGGATTTGGAAAGTCATGGGGACGATATTACGAATTTTTCCCTATCTTCTCATCCGGATTGGCTGAACGCCTATCTGGATCGTGCAGAGCGTATGGTCCGCCGTGACCGGAATCACCCCTCAATTATTATGTGGTCTATGGGTAATGAGTCAGGTTATGGCAGTAATCATAAGAGAATGATTGAGCTGACCAGGGGTATTGATCCCAGCCGGCCAATTCATTATTGTGAAGCAGAGCTTGCGCCGGAAGTGGATGTCTATAGCGCCATGTATACTGGGGTTCGTTTGACTGCAGAGGAACGGGGCAGGCTGGAGAATATCCCGGAAAGTGTTCTTGCAGCGATGAGTGAGGAACGTCAAAAGGGGATACGTACCTTGCAGCGAACCCTGGATGTAAGAGCTGAACATAGTGATAAACCTTTCTTTATGTGCGAATATGCTCATGCCATGGGAAATGGCCCGGGGAATCTGGCGGAATACTGGGATTTGATCTATAATAATCCTGCTTTGATCGGAGGCTGTGTCTGGGAATGGGTAGACCATGGAATTCTTACCAAGGATAAAAGTGGTGAAAGCTATTTTGCCTATGGAGGTGATTTTAACGATTTCCCGAATGATGGCATATTCTGTGTCGATGGTTTAAATTACCCTAATCGCAAACCCCATACAGGACTGTTGGAATATAAAAAGGTAATACAGCCTGTCAAAATAACCTTTTTTGATAAGGTATCAGGAAAACTAAGAATTAAAAATATGAATTATTACACGGATCTTTCCTGGCTGGAAGGGAGTTATTCAGTTTCGAAAAACGCAACAGTGATTCTTTCAGGTGTTCTAAGTGGGCTAAAAATAGCGCCGGGGGAAGAAGGAGAGTTTGAGGTAGAGCTCCCACAGTATGAGTCCGATGGAGATTATCAGTTAAATCTGACCTTCGTTCAGAAGTATGATACCCTATGGGCAAAAGCAGGCTATGAGGTGGCAAGCGAACAGCTAGCCTTATGCACCTTTAAGAAGGAGTTCTCTAATGACAGATTTCCTAAGCTAACACTGCAAGAGAAGGAGAAGGAACTCGAGATACTGGGAGAAGAGTTTAAATTAGTATTTGATACTGTGAAAGGGATTCTAAAAGAATACCGGTATCAGGATATGAATTTGATTGAAAAAGGACCTGAATCAAATCTTTGGAGAGCCATGACGGATAATGATAATGGCTTTTACGGAAATTCTAAGCGCTGGATGGAAGCCGGATTGGATCGGTTACAGCATCGCTGTGCCAGCTGCAGCTGGCAGTGGTTAGAAGAAAAGCTGGAAATTAAGGTAGAGACCGTTGATGCACCTTATTCCTTACAGCCGGCCTGCCGCTCTTATTATACGTATACCATTTATGGAGACGGAACCGTACGTGTTCAGGTTGAGTTTGAACCAGCTAAGAGCTTAGGTCATATCCCGAGACTGGGAACCAGTCTTAGACTAAACGGCGATTTAAATAAAGTTGCTTGGTATGGCAGAGGTCCTCAGGAGAATTATCCGGATAAGAAGTCGGCAGCCTATATTGGTTTTTATAAATCCGATGTTAATGACCTTCATGAACCCTATGTGAGACCACAGGAGAATGGAGCCCATGAGGATACAGCCTTTGCTGCTGTGACCAATGGACTGGGACTTGGCTTGGTATTCATCGGAAACCCGAGCTTTTCCTTCACAGCTCATGATTATAGCGATGCAGCTCTGGAAAAGGCTAAGCATGACCACGAAATAGAACGGGAGGGCGGAACCTGGATTAATATCGATTATAAACAGGGTGGTCTGGGAAGCAACTCCTGCGGACCGGAAGCATTAGAGGAGTACCGCTTAATGCCGCAACCAGCAAAATACGAGTACTTAATGCGTCCATATGTGAATGGAGTACATGATCTATTCCAGTTAGCAAGAGTAATTCCGCAGTAAAAGAGATAAAACATACATCGTAACCCATAAAAAGGGATCTGAAAAACTATTCAGATCCCTTTTTATGGGTTACAGCTTAGGTGCCGGTTGGGATTTCTTGCGATATTCCTGAGGAGTACAATCAAATTTTTCACGAAATAGCTTGAAAAATTGATTTGGGGTTTGATAACCAATTTCTTCTGATATAAATTTTACAGGCAACTCGGATCTTTCAAGTAAAATACAGGCCTTATTCAGACGCTCTGTTTGTAATATGTCACTAAAGTTTTGATTTGTCTTTTGCTTAATCATGCGACCCAGATAGTTTGGATTAAAATGAAACTGCCTGGCAACCTCGGACAAGCTGGCTGACTTCAGGTTTTTCTTGATATATTCCAGGATGGTACGGACTGTTTTATCAATAACTTCTTTAGGGTAGTTAGTACCGAAATTATTCCGGTATACCCTTAATAATTCAGTAAAAAGAGCGCCAAAGTAGCTTTTGATTACAACGTGGCTATAAGAATCCCCATTATAATTCTCACTTAAGATAAGCTCCATAATTTTGGTTACCTTCTCATTTTGGGAGGAAGGGAATAGAAGGTATTCGCTGCTTGCCTTTTCTTCAAAAAGGGAGTGAATCAGGAATTCTGTAATGACATCATTTGTTGATATGAGCTTAAGAAAAGTAGTGTCAAAAAAATCCTGTGGCATTATGAAATTGATGATGATATCATGGAGTCCGGGAGGAGCAATTTCATGAAGGACATTACTGTTAAGGATACAGATCTCGCCTTTTTTCATAATTACTTCATCACGGGAAGCTCCGATATAATGCTTGAATTCACCGTCATAGACGTATATCAATTCAATAAAGGTATGCATATGAGCAGGTGAGGATATGAAACGGGTTTGCTGGTTCATAGAAAGGTCGGTATCAATATTTGTTGACAAATAATGCTCCGTATTACTTTGTATTTCAAAGACGGTTCTGGCAAATTTTATATGATCAGGATTCGTTTCATTTTGATAGTAAGCTTCCATAAACTCTAGGTAAGAGTCCTTATTATTTTTGCCGTGATAGTTATTTTGTGAAACTGGTGGTGCATCCTTTAAATACTCCTCTAAAGGTGTGAGCTTACGTAAACATGCATCTAAATCGCTCATTTTAAAATCGAAGGCTTGCATTTTATAAGAATCCATATCTTCATGGCCTTTCTATGTATATTATTATCTAATAAGAATTATAAAAGGAAAGACATGTGAAAGCAATCGCCAGATCAACAGAATTTAACTAAATGAACTTACCTAACAATAGGGCTTTCTTATCATTTGTTACAAAGTTTATTAAAATTCGAAAAAAGACTATTATTATAGGGAAACATGTTATATTATGACAATGTATGGTGCTATAAAAATAGGTATAATCTACTTGGAGGTGTCCTAATATTACATGCTACGAATTGCAATATGTGATGATGATCAATATATCTGCGCTGAGGTAGAGCGTATTATAATAGAATATCGGAAACAAGTCAGTGAAGAACTAACCATTGATGTATTTTCTTCCGGAGAAGAGCTATGCAGAGTTTTATCTGAGGAGGAAATGTTCGACCTAATATTTTTAGATATTGAGATGAAGCAGGTTAGTGGGGTTGAAGTTGGGAGATTCATTCGTGAGACGTTGCATAATGATATTTTACAGATTATTTATATTTCAGGAAAAGACAGTTATTATCAGCAATTATTTGATGTAAGACCTATGCATTTTATTCACAAACCTATCGATGCAGATAAGGTGAGGAAAGACATAGATAAAGCTATAGAATTATTTGGAAAACTGGGTAACACATTCTGTTTTTTGCAAAATAATAGTTTTTACCGAAAACCAATTAAAGATATAATCTATTTTGAAGCGCATGGACGGCAAGTAAAATTGGTTGGTGTGGATGAGGAATATTCTTTCTATGGAAGAATAAAAGAAATCCCAGAGAAATTACCGAAATCTCAATTTTTATTTATACATAAATCATTTTTTATTAACTACCATCATGTAAAACGATTTAACAACCAGGAAGTGACTATGTCAAATGATAAAATACTGCCAATTAGCAGAGCTAATAAAGATGAGGTTTTGAACTTTTTATTAGAAAGTGAAAAAGAGGAGAATTAGTATGGAGCTCTCGCTATATGATGCAGTTTACGTTATTACCAATATCTTTCGTACGTACTTAATCTATAAGTTTATAGGTATTTTTTGCGGAGAAAGAAGAGTAGATAAAACATGGGAAATGATATCTTATGTTGTATATACGGGGATAGTAACAGGTTTTTATTTCTTTTTTGAAATTCCGATGGTAACTTTGTTGGTCAACATAATAGGTATGTATTTATTAACCTGTATCTATGAGGTCAATATCAAGCAACGATTGTTAACATCAGCGTATATTTATGTAATTATGCTCTGCGTAGAAAGCTTTGTTATTCTAATTTCAGGACGTACAAATGTTTTGATTTTTTCACAAACATCTTACTCATCAATATTTGGCGTTATTAGTATTTCGATTTTGACCTATGTTGTGGTTCTCTTATTACAAAATTCGAAAAATATAAAAAAGGGGAGGAATGTACCAAGTTTCTACTGGGTTAGTATTGTAGCCATTCCTGTTCTTACCTTATTTGTTATTATCGTTTTATTTTATGCGAAAGGCTTAAGTAATACCTTGCTTTTATTTTCTATCTTTTTCTTATTTATAATAAATATTATTACGTTCACCTTGTTTGATAGCTTGATAGTAAGTTTTGAATTTCAAATGGAAAAGAAAATGCTTACTCAACAGAATAATTACTATGAGAATCAGTTTTCACTCATGAAAAGAGTCTATGAGACAACGAGAGCGTTTCGCCACGACTTCATGAACCATCTTACGGTTATTCAAGGATTGGTTCAGAGAGATGAGAAGGGGAAGTTGGATGGATATTTATCTGAATTGCAGCAGGTATATACAAAGCAAAAGGAATATATTCGTACAGGTAATGTAGTAATCGATAGTATTCTAAACTATAAATTGCAAGAAGCGGAGTCTTATGAAATACCGATTAGTCAGGATATTAACATACCGGATGAATTAGATTTTTCAGCATTTGATATGACAGTAATTCTTGGAAACTTATTAGATAATGCTATTAAGGCTTCTCTTAAGATTGATAAAGATAAAAGAAATATTAATATTGTAATGCGCTTTGAAAAAGGTGTGTTAAGAATAACTATAAAAAATAAATTTAATGGTTCCGTTCTATATAAGGGAAAAACCATAGTAACCTCGGAAAAGGACTCGGAAAACCATGGAATTGGTCTTGAAAATGTGAAAAAGGCAATTGCAAAATATCACGGTACCTTAGATTTAAAACATACAGCGGATGAATTTTCGGTAATTGCATTAATGTTGCATTAATAATACATAGATAAGCCAATAAAAGCGGACCCAAAACATTGATTACTCAGATGTTTTGGGTTATTTTTTCTTGAGATGATCTTTTATATTCTTTTTTCTTCAAAGATGTCCATTTTTCTACTTAAAATTCCAATTTAACAATGATAATTACCAGTTATAACATTAAATCTGCATTTCATGACATCGGTTCGGATGCGAGATAAAAATTTTGTATTATAATCTTAGCCAAACCGCTAAAAGAATTTAGTATAGGAGGATAAGAAGGTTATGAATAAAAAATTTGAAAAAGTATTAGCAGACTTATCATTACAGGTTACTAAAAATAATGTGAATAAAACATGTACATTTATTGCACATCAGCCCAAAATGCCGGCAGGTTGCGAGAAATTACGTAAAGTAAAATAATGCTACTAATTGATAAAATCGGTAATCGATTTGTCAGAGACGGTATTATTGCAGAGGAAGACAAAGAGCTATATACCTATGGAATGCAACAGGGAGTTTTGATATTACTAAATATCATTAGTAGTATCATCATTGGAATCATTTTTAACATGGTTTGGCAAAGTGTTGTATTTTTGATGGCATATATGCCACTACGAAGTTATGCGGGAGGATATCATGCTAAAACACAATTCAGGTGTTATTTGGTATCTCAGTTCATTATAGTTGTTGCTCTTGTAGGAATGAGAGAAATACAATGGACAAGCTTAATGGCTCTTTCCTCTGTAATAATATCGACATGTATCATTTTTCTCTTGACACCGGTAGAAGATGCAAATAAGCCATTAGATGCATCAGAAAAGATAGTGTACAAAAAAAAGACGAGAAGAATATTACTGCTTGAGACAAATATTACACTGGCTTTCTGGTTTATTAATAAGGAGATTTCAGTGTGCTGTATTATGGTATTTATTATATTGAGTATCATGCTCTTGTTAGGAATACTTAATAATAGAAAGCTGATAGAGCAAAGTAATTGATATTACTTCTTTGCTTCCCAACATATGTGGATGATGCTTTGCAGAATTGTAAAGTAGTTTAGTGGGGATAGAATAGAGGAGGAGACTGAATACCTAGTAGGCAGTCTCCAAATTTATGCTCTTTTTTAAGCGCGATGACACACGATGCAGAAAGCAGGCTGTTTTATTCGTAGGTAAATTCTACAATCACAGATGCTTCAATTTGCTTTGTTCCAGGCTCGATAGGCGTAGCATGCTGGAATGGGATTGAGTAGAACCCCAATATTAGCGGTAATTGACCTGGCTTTTTCAAATGCATTATCTAAGGCATTATTTAACGCTTCATTGTAGTATGCATTTATATCAGATACTTCAAAATCAATGAGATCAACTACATTAGCACCGGCATCAACGCTAACATCAATTAGTTCACCCACTTGATCCAGATTGCTTGTGCGGATTTCAAATATGTTTCTCACTGTGAAACCTTTATCAATCTGTTTCCCATCTTGATATTCATAATTTTTATTAATGGTATATTCGTATGTTTTAATATCTGTAATTCCCATGCCTTCAATGGCACCTAGTACAGCTTGGCTTAATCTGGCGTTTTCCTGTTGAACAGCCGCCAGGTCTTCACCATTTGTTTGAACCCCCAGGCGGATAACTGCAATATCGGGTATGGCGGTTACTTGCCCGGTTCCATTTAAAATCATAAGATGATGGTCAGTAGCATTTTTATTAGGGAAATTCATCATAGAAAGGAAATCTCCTTGTGGAACGCAAGTGAATCAATCAGATTCAGCTTGAAAGCTATATAATTAATATATGGTAATAAGATGGTTATGGAACATGTTCTAAATTACATGTATTATTTTTGTTTTTTTTATGATATATTAATAGAATAATTACTATTAATTTTTAAGAAGGACAATTTTCTAATAGTAATAATAATACGGATGCTAAACAGCAGGAATGGAGTTCACATGCGTACACTCAAATATGCTATTTTAGGTTTAGTAAATAGAAGATCAATGACAGGTTACGATATTTCCAAGGAATTCGGAGAGGAATTGATTAACTTTTGGAGCGCAAAACACAGTCAGATTTATCCTGAGCTAAAAAAGCTCTTGGATGAAGGGCTCGTTGAATATAAAATAGAGATTACCGGTGATGTGTTAGAAAAGAAGGTATATACGGTTACTGAAAAGGGAAGAAAGGATTTTTTAGTGTGGCTTGAAAAGGATGAAAAATTAGAGCCCCCGCCAAAGGATCAGTTTCGCTTGAGATCGTATTTTTCACAATTGATGGAGCCATCGGTTTATCAAAAGCTGCTTGAAAGTCAACTAGACCAGAGAAGGAAGAAGCTGGCTAAATTGAATCGGCTTTTCCTGCAATATCAACAGGTTCCTCCCTTTGGAAGCGACAAATTCGGGGATTATTCGGTACTAGCAGGTGCAAGATTCAGAGAAGCCGCCTACATTGAATGGCTGGAGCTTTGTCTGGAGGCTGTAAAGGCTGAAATAAAGGAAAAGGAAAAATAAGATGGAAAGAGGCTGTACTTGTAGGTATGGCCTTTTATAATATAATTCTTTTTTTGTTGAACTTAATTTTAATTTTATTAATCTTATTTAACCTTAAGGACAATACTAAATAAATACAAGAGAAAATCAGGCAAAGGAGTTGATAAGCAATGAAGTTACTAAGAACCTATCGTAAAATTGTTAGCTGCTTTGTGTTGCTAGCAATTGCCGGCTTAATTGTTGCATGTAAAGAAAAGGTTGAAATAAAATCACAAACAAACAGCAAAGATGAGACTGAATTATCATTGGTGCAGGAAGGAGATATTACAAATATGGGTGATGTAACCATCTTCAATACCGCGGAAACCTCCAGCATATTAATCACAAAAGCAATGAAAGAACTAAACATCAAACCAATTGATGGGGAAGCTAAGGATATCGTAATAACCATCCAGGGAAAAAATCTTTATCACGGTGAGTATGATAACGGATACTTGGCTTTCGGTAAACAAAAGAGACGTTCACCAAAATCGGAAGATAATCGAATCACTAAGTGGTTTCCCGTACTGGCAAAACAGGGGAAAAGCCTTGTACTCAGCGGAACAGCTCATAACAGATCAACATGGCAGTTCATGACAGCAGAGGGCGAGATTTTAACGGAAGAAGGAACTCCCCGTAAGTATGGGAAAGAAGGAGATGTTCTTCAGGAGAAGACTGTTTCAAAGGTTGATATACCGACAAAGGCTGTAGCAGCTCGTGTCTATTTTGTTAATTATAAAGAGAGCGGGGCAGACTTGTTAGATGACCGGCTGCAGATCGAGTATGGAAGTGTTCCCACAAATTATCAAAACACACGAGTAAATAAAATTTCCTTACCCTCGATGAAAATGAATAGCGTAATTAGCTTAAAAGGTAGTAACTGGAGCATAACTGATACAGAAGCTACAGTAGCACTGGATTTGGAAGCACCGGAGTTGCAGGTGGGGACTACACTCTCCATAGCAGCCAGTACAGCCTGTGAGGTTCAAGTGACATGGAAGGAAGATTCTAATATCATTCGGACGGGGGCTTATGGTGTGAGATGGAATTTAAATGATAGCAACCCGGTTTGTGAACGAGTTGGTGACGCGGTTGGCCTTCATTTTAATGCACCAATGGGGGAAGCAATGTTAACTCCATACAAGAATGATTTTGACTACATTTATCCTTGGTCGGACATAAAAATTTGTGCTGTCAAAGTACTGCAGGATGGCAGCAGGAGAATTACTTATAGTGGAACAAAGGGTTTTGCGTTGGATGGAAGCGCAGGTAATATCATGGTAGAGATCCCAAAGTTTTATTGTAAACGAGAAATAGTCGACAACTATGAATACTTATGGGTTAGTCCTACAAAACAAGAGGGTTTTGTGTTGGATCCTTCCTTTATAACCTCCAAAGGGGAAGTAGATACTATTTATATCGGCGCTTATCTATCAAGTATTGTTAATAATAAATTGGCTAGTGTCAGCAAATCTTTTCCGCTGATTAAAAAATCTTACAGCGAGCTTCAAAAGTTGATTGAAAATTCCGATGGATTTGCCGAATGTGATTTACTTTCTATACTTACGGCTCAGCGGCTTTATCTGGTGGAAACAGCGGTATTAGACTCCCAGTCGGTTTTTTCGGGAAATGTTAATATGCCCTATCTCTTAAAGGATAAGACCACTTCCTATTATGCGGTGAGTTCAGAAGAGGAGACGAATCGGATTATTGTCTCAAAAACAAAGATGACCTCAAAGTTTCATCTAGGGGATGCGGTTGCTGTGATTAGCAGCTGGGAGGTTTTTGATAATACATCGGAGTACCAGCGAGAGATTACAGAAATTAACGACCTGGGGAATGAAACCTTAGAAATAAAATTCACCGGAAAACCTGTTAATATAATCAAGCAGGAAACAGGTATCACCTGTATACCCGCTAAAAACGGTGAAACAGATATGATCCCAGCCCTTACCGGAGCTGCTGCTTCCTATAGCGGACAATCATCGTTTAAATACCGTGGAATTGAGAATCTATGGGGAAATGTCTCTATATTTTTAGATCGTGCATATGTTAAGAATTCAAGACTTTTTATTGACTATCCGGACAATAGGACAACCGAGATTGACTATACTCTGCCGGTTCAAAATGTGCAGTTGTCAGCGAAGCAATTTGGCAGCCCGACCAATATGATTGTAAGAAAAATGGGCTACGATAAAAGCAATCCACTGATTATGTTCCCTAGTGAGATAGGAAATGGTGCACTAACCTCAAGCTATTACTGCGATTCCTGGTACAACCTTGCAGAGAAGGACGTAACTTATGTACTGACCTATGGAGGGGCATGGGATAACAAGGGTTATGCGGGTGTGTTCAACTTTAGAGCAACATTTACAGAGAAGGATGTGCTTCCTTATAATGGTTCCAGAATTATGCTAAGATGAGTATAAAGCAGAAATAAAAATAGCATCAGTTTGCCCGCAAACTAATGCTGTTTTTATTTCTGTTTCAAATACTCCTGATAGAGAATAGAAAACATAAAATATTGAATTAAATACTTTATTAAACAATTAAATATTCATAAAAAACGATAAATAATTAAGGTTGAATAATGAAAGGGTTGGGATTATAATTGCCATGATCTTGTATATTTTTTAACATACATTTTGACATATCCTTTTTAACATTTTTATTGAACATATCATATACTTACTATTGCACTAGAAGGTACGATAAGGAGACATCTATGAAATACTTAAAGATTTTACTGCTATGTATACCATTCAGTTTTGTTGGCTATTTTATGCACTGGAATGCGACACTCATGTTTATTCTTACCTGTGCATCGATTGTGCCTCTGGCCGGTTATCTTGGTGAAGCCACCGAAGAGATCGCGGCCTACACCGGACCAAAGCTTGGAGGCTTTTTAAATGCTACCTTTGGTAATGCAACAGAGCTTATTATCAGTTTTTTTGCCATTAAAGAAGGTTTGTTTGACGTGGTTAAGGCTTCCCTTGCCGGATCTGTGCTTGGAAATATTCTTTTGGTTCTTGGCTTTAGCATATTTCTTGGCGGCTTAAAGCATAAGGAATTAAAATATGATGCGGATCAAGGTACTTTTACTGCAACGATGCTGCTCTTTGCAGTTATCGGTCTCTCCCTGCCGGCGGTATTTACTTGGGGAGTATCGGATAATCTGACCACATCAAAATATGAAAGCTTAAGTATCGTAACCAGTGTTATCTTGCTGGCCATCTATGTTATTGGAATGATCTATTCCTTTCGAACACAGAAGGACTTATATGGTGTTGAGCATGCGGAGGATTTTGATTCAAAGTGGAGTCTTCCCGTTAGTATTACGATATTAGCGGTAGCTACCGTACTTATTGCCATCGAATCAGAACTTTTGGTACAGAGCATTGAGCCGATGACTGAAACCGCTGGAATTTCAAAAATGTTTGTGGGTATCATACTGATTCCGATTGTTGGTAATGCAGCTGAGCATACAACAGCGGTTATTATGGCATTAAAGAATAAGCTGGATATCTCCCTAGAGATAGCGGTTGGTTCCAGCTTGCAGATCGCACTTTTTGTTGTTCCTTTTTCAGTATTAATCAGCCTTTTCTTCTCACCAATGAGCATTATTTTTAAACCCGTTGAATTATTTTTATTCGCGGCTAGCGTATTCATTGCAAATCAGATTGTAAAAGCCGGAAGAACCAACTGGATGGAGGGTCTTAAGCTCATATCAATCTATGTAATTGCCGCGATAGGATTTTTTGTTGTTGGTTAAGACAGGAAAGAATATAGAACTAATAAATATGCATAAAAGAGTCACTACAGGACAATGTGTGAACTGACCTCCAAAAAGTTAGAGTTTAGGTCTAGCTTATTGGGGTCACATCGGTGTCCGGTAGTGGCTCTTTTTTTTGTAAGGCGAGCTTTAAAAAATTTGATTTCATGGTGATATTGGTTAGGTAATTACAGGAAGCTTGATTGCTTTGTATTCACGTATTATTTCTGTGGTAATGAAAAAACCATCTAAAATTTACAAAAAGTTAGGCACTATCTATGGATTTATTAGAGGATTACATAAATTGGAGTGCTTTATAAGTAAGAGTAATGTTATATATTAATAATACTAAATTGAAAAATGTCGTAAGAAATATTAATATGACACATGTATTATTACTCAATAGAAGATATCAAAAGCGATGTGGCGGAGGTTTATCATGCAATTATTAAAAGATAGAATTAGAAAAGACGGGAAGATTCGCGGGGGTAATGTCTTAAAGGTCGATAGCTTTTTGAATCATCAGATGGATATTGAGTTATTCGGAGAAATTGGTAAGGAATTTAAGAGAAGATTTGCTGATAGTGATATCACAAAGATACTTACAATAGAAGCCTCAGGAATTGGTATTGCTTGTATCGCAGCTCAGAATTTTAAGGTGCCGGTGGTATTCGCAAAGAAGAACCAGACAAAGAATATTGCAGGAGATGTTTATACCAGCCAGGTAGAGTCCTTCACCCATGGCAGAGTATATGACATCATTGTATCAAAGGATTTCCTGAAGTCAGAAGATAAGGTTTTAATTATTGATGACTTTCTTGCCAATGGTGCTGCATTATTAGGTCTTACTAAATTAGTTAAGGATGCGGGTGCGACCCTGGTAGGTGCCGGCATTGTAATTGAAAAGGGATTTCAAGAGGGCGGTGCCTTGGTGAGAGGCAGCGGAGTAAGGGTAGAATCTCTGGCGATCATTGAAGCTATGAGTGAGAATGATGGTATCATATTCCGTGATTAAGAAATAAAAGGCGAATTACTGGGAAATACAAGCTACTAAGTTAATAAAACGTACTATTAAGATTTACAAAGGCGTACTATCTTAATTCTCCGACTTGCGAGAATAAGGTGGAAATAAAAAATATTTCCACATCCGGCATTTAGCGCCACTCGGCCGAATGACCGTTGAAATGATAGAAAACCTCGTAGATAAAAAGGTTAACCGGGAGCAATCCCCAATACGGAGCTACAATTCCGGCAAACATTAGGAGGAGAATAGGATGTTCAAGAAGCTTTTATCATTTACGCTAGCACTTACGATGGTTTTTTCCCTGACAGCATGCACAGCTAAGAATGCTACTACTACAGGAGATGCAACTACTGACAATGCAGCTGCCACAGAGGGAGCAGCTACAAGCGAGGGTACAGAAGAAACTGCAGCAACTGCCACCGGATTATTTGCACCGGTTGCAAAGGAAGACATTAAGGTTGGTGTAATACATATTGGTGATCCTGCAGATGGCGCCGGATATAGCTTTGCTCATGATCAGGGTATTGTAGCAATGCAGCAGGCACTTGGTCTTACAGATGATCAGATTATACGTAAGAACAATGTAAGTGATGCTGATGCAGTAGCAATCAGAACAGCAATTGAAGAGTGTTTAGAGGAAGAATGCCAGATTATCTTTGGTACTAGTTGGGGCTATATGGATACGATGGAACAGTTAGCTGCAGAATATCCTGAGGTAATATTCTCACACTGCTCCGGTTACAAGAGCAATGGCACTAATTTCAACAATTATTTTGGACGTATTTACCAGGCACGTTACCTTGCAGGTGTTGCAGCAGGCTTAAAGACTCAGTCTGATAAGATCGGCTTTGTAGCGGCTATGGGTAAGGATAATTCCGAGGTTACCGGTGGTATTAATGCATTTGCTATGGGTATTGAATCCGTTAATCCAGATG
This sequence comes from Herbinix sp., assembly GCA_029239235.1. Lineage (GTDB taxonomy): Bacteria > Bacillota > Clostridia > Lachnospirales > Lachnospiraceae > Mobilitalea. The sequence continues at coordinate 17,419 of JAQZBD010000078.1, read as the reverse complement.
CAAAGGTTTATGTTAAGGTTACTAATTCCTGGTTTGATCCAACCTTAGAGCAGCAGGCAGCAGAAAGCTTACTGGATATGGGTTGTGACGTAATCGGTCAGCATGCGGATACTACAGCTCCTCAGTTAGCAGCAGAGGCTAGAGGCGTATGGGGCTGCGGTTATAACTCCGATATGACAAAGGATGCTCCTGCAGCACACTTAACTGCTCCTATCTGGAACTGGGGAACATATTATACAAGTGCCGTTCAGTCTGTAATTGATGGAACCTGGACAGGCGAGAATTATTTCGGAGGACTTACAGAAGGTCTTGTAGCAATTTCTCCATTATCTGATAACGTTGCAGAGGGTACTGCAGATGCAATTAACGCTGCAGAAGTAAAAATCCTTGCTGGATTCCAGGTATTTGAAGGAAACATCGTAGATAACGAAGGTAATCAGATCTGTACAGAAGGAAAGGCCCTTACTGATGCAGATATTACAGGTAAAATGAACTGGTACTACAAGAACGTTGTAGTTCAATAAATAAGGATTGATTGGGTGGCAAGTGTGAAGATGAAAAAGGAAGCCATGGCAATCGAACTGAAACAGATTACAAAAACGTTTGGGTCGGTTGTAGCGAACAACAATATAGACCTGTCCGTTAAGCAGGGTGAGATTCTCGCCCTGCTTGGCGAAAACGGATCAGGTAAAACAACATTGATGAACATGCTCTCAGGTATTTATAAGCCAGACAGCGGTTCTATTTTCATTAATGGGCTGAGTGTATCCATTAATTCTCCTGAGGATTCCATAAGACAGGGAGTGGGAATGATTCATCAGCATTTTAAGCTGGTGGAGGCATTAACCGCAGCAGATAATATTATTTTAGGCGCAAAAGAAAAAGGATTCTTCCTTAATAAATCAAGAGCAGAGAAAATAAGTGAGATTAGTAAACGCTTTGGCTTGGAAATAGATTCAGAGAAGAAGATATATCAGATGTCCGTAAGTGAAAAGCAGACCGTAGAGATTATCAAAGTGCTTTATCGCCAAGCGGATATTTTAATTTTAGACGAGCCAACCGCCGTACTTACTCCGCAGGAAACGCAGAAGCTATTCGAGATTCTAAGACGTATGAAGGCGGAAGGCTGTGCAGTTATTATCATAACACATAAGCTAAATGAAGTACTGGAAATCAGTGACCGGGTAACGATTCTGCGTAAGGGGGAAAGCGTTGCAACAGTGAATACCTCTGAAACAAGCGCAAAGGAATTGACGGAAATCATGGTGGGCAGACCCATTGAGTTATCCATCGACCATCCGGAGACTAACTTTGATGAGAATTTGCTTGAAATACACCATCTGACGGTTTGTGATGAAGAAGGCTTTGAGATGGTTAAAGATATATCCTTTGATTTAAATAGAGGAGAAATCCTCGGTGTAGCAGGTGTAGCCGGCAGCGGACAAAAGGAGCTGTGCGAAGCACTGGCAGGACTTCTTCCGGTAAAGCAGGGAGCAATTCTTTATCATAAGGAGAATCTGGTAGGTAAATCGCCTAGCGAAATTATTAAGATGGGTATTAGTATGAGCTTTATTCCGGAGGATCGCCTTGGTATGGGTCTTGCAGCCTCTATGGGAATGGTTGATAATATGCTTTTGAAAACCTATCATGAGGGAAAAAGCCCTTTTGTTAGCAAAAAGGCAGCAAGAGAACTATCAAAGCGTCTGGTACAGCAATTACAGATTGTTACACCGAGTGTGGATACTCCGGTGCGAAGACTCTCCGGTGGAAATGTTCAGAAGGTCTTACTTGGAAGAGAAATTGAATCTCAGCCCAATGTGCTGATTACCGCGTATGCAGTTCGTGGTCTTGATATCAATTCCTCTTATACCATCTATGATTTGATCAATGAACAGAAGCAAAAGGGCGTTGGCGTTCTGTTCATTGGCGAGGATTTGGACGTTATGCTGGAGCTCTGTGATAGAATTATGGTCTTATGTAACGGTAAGGTTACCGGTATTGTAAATGCTAAGGATGCTACAAAGGAGAAGCTTGGTCTGTTAATGACTGATGCCTTAGAGAAGGAAGGAGACCCTCATAATGGAACGAAGCATTAGAATGAAAAAAGAGCCTCTCTTTCATGTGGTAAAAAAGGCTGAAGTTTCTTATGGCAAAACGGTTATGTTATCCTTACTGGCGGTAGTAATTGCAATCATTGCCGGTGGTATCTTCATTCTTGCGATTGGACAGAATCCATTTGAAATATATGCGTCTATTGTACAAGGAGCCTGGAGAAGTAAAATCGCGGCTAAGGGTACGATAAAGATTGCAATTCCCTTATTAATTGCTGCGTTAGGTATCACACCTGCGTTCCAGATGAGATTCTGGAACATCGGTGCGGAAGGTCAAATCATTATGGGCGGTATCTTTGCAACCTATTTTGCATTGTTCCTAACAGGACTTCCTCACTGGCTGCTGCTCATCCTCATGTTTCTTGCAGGAGCTGTTGGCGGTGGTTTATGGGGACTGATTCCGGCATACTTTAAGACGAAGTATGGTACCAATGAAACCCTGTTCACACTAATGATGAATTATATTGCCTTGTATATGATTAAATATCTGACAGAAGGACCTTGGCGTGATCCGGCATCCTCCGGGTTCCCGAAGATTGCGTCCTTCGTACCGAATGCAAGACTTGACCAAATATTTGGCGTACATGCAGGATGGTTAATTGGTTTAATACTTGCTGTTGTAATGTTTATTTATTTAAAATTTTCAAAGCAGGGCTATGAAATTAGCGTTGTTGGTGAGAGTACGAATACCGCAAGATACGCGGGTATGAATGTTAAGAAAATCGTGATTCGAACCATGTTCCTAAGCGGTGCGATCTGTGGTATTGCGGGAATGTGTCAGGTCAGCGGAGCAGCCTATACCTTAGGTGAGGGCATAGCAGGCGGCGTTGGTTTTACAGCAATTATAGTTGCTTGGCTGGCGAAGCTGAATCCGATTATTATATTAATTGTGACGGTGCTCTTTAGTATGCTGGATAAGGGCTGTAGTGTAATGCAGAGTGATTTTGGACTGTCACCCGCAGTATCCTCCATATTGCAGGGTATTATCCTGTTCTCAATTCTTGCTCTTGATTTCTTTAACCGCTATCGTATTGTATTAAGACAAAGGAGGAAGGCATAATGATCATTAATTTTTTATTTGCAGCCATTAAAGCCGGAACTCCGTTGCTGTTTGGTACCACCGGTGAAATCATGACAGAGAAAACCGGCCATTTGAATCTCGGTGTGGAAGGTATGATGTTCATGGGAGCTTTTATGAGCTTCTTTGTGGCATACCATTCCGACAATCTGGTATTATCCTTACTGGCAGCCTTTGCAATTGGAGTATTCGCAGCCTTCATCTATGCAGTGCTGACCGTGAGCTTTATGGCTAATCAGAATGTAACCGGACTAACATTAACGATCTTTGGTACTGGCTTCGCGAAATTTTTCGGAGCAATGATGATTGATGAAGCAGGTGGTTCACCAAAGCTTTCCACAAAGTTTCTGAATGCTATTTCTGAGAAATCGATTCCGGTATTGGGAGATATTCCGGTGATTGGAAAGCTTTTATTTTCACATAATCCGTTGGTGTACCTTGCTATTGTCATTGCGATCCTTTGCACGGTGTATATGCTAAAAACCCGTAGTGGTCTTAATATGAGAGCTGTGGGTGAGAATCCAGGTGCAGCAGATGCAGCGGGAATTAATGTTACACTGACCAAGTATCTTCACATCATGGTGGGCGGCGGCATCTGTGGCTTAGGTGGTGCATATCTTTCCCTGATTAATGGAGGTGGTATCTGGAATAACAGCAGTGTAGTAAATGGACAAGGCTGGATCTCCGTTGCTCTCGTTATATTTGCAAGCTGGAACCCGGCAAAAGCAATTATTGGATCTTTGGTTTTCGGAGCCTTCAGCGTGCTTCAGTTCTATGTGCCAAAGAATATCATTGAAATACCGAATGCATTCTATGTAATGCTGCCCTTCTTAATTACGACCTTTGTTTTAATTGTTACCTCAATGAAAAAGTCCAAGGAAGGCTCCCAGCCTGCAGGCTGTGGAGTGAATTACTTTAGAGAAGAGCGTTAAATGAGAGCGGTATTTATTAAAGAATTCAAGATACATTAATAGGATTTTTACATTTTGATATAAACTGACTGAAAGATAAGTTTGTTGTGCAGCCAACAGACTTATTTTTTGTTTCTAAAATAGTAAATATCCAATGAATTATTTTGTGAATGATAAAATATAAATAAATATACATAATTTGGTGATAACATCACAGAAGATGAAATCATATGGTGGTATAGTAAGCTTATAAAGTAAATGATTGATTTTTAACAATCATTTAAAGTAAATTGGAGGATTCATTATGGCTGCAATAAAAATAACAAAAAATAATTTTACTCAAGAGGTATTACAATCAAAAGAACCTGTATTACTGGATTTTTGGGCATCCTGGTGTGGACCCTGTCGTATGGTAGCGCCGACTCTTGATGAAATTGCGGAAGAAATGAAAGGCGTAGCGAAGGTCGGAAAGATTAATATTGACGAGGAATCAGATTTGGCTTCCGCTTTTCGTGTTATGAGCATTCCAACGCTTGTTGTTGTAAAGGAAGGAAAAGTATCAGCTCAATCCGTGGGTGTAAAACCGAAAAAAGATATCTTGAGAATGTTAGAAAATTAGGATATAATTGCAAATAGGCAGAGATTAAAGCTGGAGATATCAGCAAATATTATAGCAGAGAAACTTTCTAAGTTATAGTAAAGCCGGATATCTCCATTTAATTCACAATAATGAATCAGCCTGCTGATTCATTTTGTTTTGTGCCCAAAATCTAATCTACATGAGAAAAGGAGAATTGTCTATGTGCGAACATAAGTTTTACAAATGTAAACATTGTGGAAATATCGTTGGTATGATCCACAGTTCAGGAGCTCCATTAACTTGCTGTGGCGAACGCATGGAAGAGTTAGTTCCCAATACAGTGGATGCTGCCAAAGAGAAACATGTTCCTGTAGTAACTGTTGAAGGAAATAAGGTAGTAGTTGAAGTTGGTAGTGTTGCTCATCCAATGTTAGAGGAGCATTTTATCCAATGGATTTACCTTCAGACCAAGAATGGCGGACAGAGAAAATGTCTTGCTCCGGGACAAGAGCCCAAAGCAACCTTTGCTCTTGAAGACGATGAATTAGTGGCAGTATACGAATATTGCAACCTTCACGGCTTATGGAAAACAGAACTTTAAGAAAATGTAAAAGGTAATGTAAAAAGGTAATGTCTGAACTGCATGCAGGATTTTGATACGGTTGTAACCAATGATTGAAATCTTGCATGCAATTTTGTGTCTTTGGCTGTATATATTTAAGTAATGTACCTTATATAAATTTGGTAATAAGGATTGATTGGAGGAAATGGTTTGGTTGAACATGTTAAAGATATCGCTTTCTTAGAAGATACTTTAAACTTTTGGAAGAAACTAAATCGGGCACAAAAGAATTTTCTGCAGCAGGCGATTGTGAAAAAGCAATTTGCGACAGGGGAATCAATGCATAGCACTTCGGAACATTGTTCCGGACTATTTTTGATCAAACATGGACAAATAAGAGCGTATATTATATCGGAAGGTGGCAGAGAGATCACCCTATACCATTTATTTGACCGGGATGTCTGTATTTTTACAGCCTCCTGCCTTATGAAAAATATAGCCTTTGATGTTAATATTGAGGTGGAAAAAGAGACCCAGGCCTATCTTATTCCGTCTGCGGCCTTTCGGAAACTGTCCGACGAATCAATACCGGTTCAGATTTTTACCAATCAGTTAATGGCATCTCGTTTTTCTGATGTGATGTGGATTATGGAGCAGGCCTTATTTACCAGCTTTGATAAGAGATTAGCGAACTTTCTTTTGGAGCAGAGTGTCATTGGGGATTCCGATACGCTGGTGATGACCCATGAAAAGATAGCGAATCATTTAGGCACTGCAAGAGAAGTTGTTACCAGAATGCTGAAATACTTCCAAACCGAAGGAATGGTCAGCTTAAACCGTGGAACAATAGAAATATTAGACCAGGATAAATTAAATAGAATCATAGGTTAAATCAGATGGAAAATTCAATGATTATGATAAGAGAACGGTTAGAAGCATTAGCGGAGGAGAAATATCGTGTATTTACCTCAGCCTTAATACCTGGCAAGGAGAATATTCTTGGAGTTCGCCTGCCCTTAATTCGTAAACTAGCGAAGGAAGTATTAAAAGGTGATTGGCATTCTTACCTGAAACAGGTAGGGATAGCGGGAGCGAGGGAAGAGTTCCAAGCCTGTGACAGGGAAGAGTACATGGAGGAGGTAATGCTCCAGGGAATGATAATTGGTGGGAGCAAGGCTCCGTTGGAGGAAAAGCTTGAATTAGCAGCAGCTTTTGTTCCAAAGATTGATTGCTGGTCAGTCTGCGACTCCTTTTGCAGTGAACTTAAGATTGCAGACTCAAATCAAGAACGTGTGTGGGAATTCATTCAACCATACCTTAAATCCGACAAGGAATATGAGATTCGATTTGGGGTGGTGATGTTGCTGCATTATCTAAGCCCGGAATATGCGACTCAGGCATTTGAGCATTTTGACCGAATCAAGCAGGAGGGCTATTATGTGAAGATGGCGGTTGCCTGGGTATTATCTATGTATTATGTTAATTTACCGGAATTAACAATAGAATACTTAAAAAAGAATGAATTAGATGATTTTACTTATAATAAAGCCTTGCGGAAAATTGTTGAGTCTCTTCGGATCGATCAGGAAACAAAAACAATGATAAAGGCAATGAAAAGAAATAAAAAAGTAATACAAAATAATTAAAAGGAACGATAGTCAGAGGACCCAAAAGTTTAGTGACTATCGTTCCTTTCATGTTAATTAAAAATCGGTGGAGATATCTGCAATAAAGGGTATTTATTGACATAGACTATTTGAGAGAGTAAAATGAAATTATAGTTTGTAGAAGAAATTCTAGTTAGTGTGAAACTAAATTGGCTCAGACATCATTAGTCAGATGAAGATTTTACGGATGCATAACAAGGGAGGGATTCCATATGAAATTAACATTTATCGGTGCTGCCCATGAGGTGACGGGGAGCTGTTTTTTCTTAGAAGCCTGTGGTAAGAATATTCTTATTGACTGTGGTATGGAACAAGGTAAGGATAAATTTGTAAATCAAGAGATACCGGTAGCTTCTGCAGCCATTGATACGGTACTTTTAACACATGCACATATGGATCATTCCGGGAGGCTGCCTCTTCTTTATGTAGAAGGCTTTCGTGGTAACATTCATTCCACCAGTGCCACCAGCGCTTTGTGTAATCTCATGCTTCGTGACAGCGCTCATATTCAGATGGCGGAAGCAGAATGGAAGAATCGAAAGAAACAGAGATCCGGAGATAAACCAACTTTACCGTTATATGATATGGAAGCATCATTGAATACAATTCGTTTATTTACACCCCATGAGTATAAAGAGATCTTTACACTCTTTCCGGGTATTGAAGTCCGTTTTATAGATGGGGGACACCTGCTTGGCTCTGCTAGTATAGAGCTTTGGATTACAGAAGAGGGTGTCACCAAGAAAATAGTATTCTCCGGTGATATCGGAAATATTAATCAGCCGCTGATTAAGGATCCTCAGTATATTAAAGAAGCGGATTATGTAATTATGGAGTCTACCTATGGCGATCGAAACCATGGCGTATCGCCGGATTATATTAATGAACTCACAGAGATTATACAGACTACCTTTGACCGGGGAGGAAATGTGATTATTCCCGCCTTTGCAGTCGGTAGAACACAGGTATTATTATATTATCTTAGAAAAATTAAAGATGAACGCCTAATCCAGGGGCATGGAAACTTTAAGGTATATGTTGACAGTCCCTTAGCAATAGAGGCCACCGAGATCTTTCATGAATACATGGCTCATTATTTTGATGAGGAAGCCATGGAATTAGTGAGAAAGGGAATTAATCCGCTGGCTTTCCCGGGACTCAAGACCTCCATTACCTCGGATGAATCGAAGGCGATTAATTTTGATGATGATCCAAAGGTAATTATTTCTGCCTCAGGTATGTGTGATGCAGGTAGAATCCGCCATCATTTAAAGCATAATCTATGGCGGGAGGATAGTACGGTAGTGTTTGTCGGATTCCAAGCGGAAGGCACCTTAGGCCGTATTCTGTTAGAAGGTGCAGAGCAGGTTAAACTATTCGGCGAAGAAATTACGGTAGCGGCTCAGATTCGTCAATTAGCAGGTGTAAGCGGTCATGCAGACCGGGATGGATTACTGAAATGGCTCACCAGTTTTGAGAAAAAACCGGAGCATGTCTTTGTAGTTCATGGAGATGAGCAGGTAAGTCAGCTTTTTACAGATTACATTAGCAGCGAATTAGGATATACAGCGGATGCACCTTATAGCGGCGCAACCTATGATTTGATAAACAATGTATGTGTTCAGGAAGGCAAGAAGATTCCGGTAGAAGAAAGAGCTGAGACGGTGAAAGCAGGTTCTGTATTTGAACAAGCGGCTTGCAATCGTTATTCAACACAATAAGGGCGGTACCAACAAAGATTTGGCAAAATTCCTGGGTCAAATAAATTCCCTATGCGATAAGTGGGATCGATAATTTTATGATTCGTCCGACAATTGGATAAGATTTAGGCTGTGAGGTGAATCTGAGTGCATATCTATCCACCTGGGCTTGCCGCAGAAGCTTGCTTCTGTAAACATGCCCATAATTGCCAAGTGCAGGCAATCACGGGAGGCCCGGTCTGCGCCCATATGGAATGGAGGAATTTGTGGGGCTAATCATAGTATAAGACAGTAACACATTGGTGGAGGTTACTTTTGGAAAAAGAACGATTGTTAGAACATTATATGCGGTTTGAGGCGACAGAGTTTGAATTAACAGGAACCTATCATGGAGATGATCTTGGAGCGATTTGGACTGAGGAAGAGACCAGGTTCCGTGTTTGGGCTCCGACAGCGGAACAAGTAGTTATAAACTTGTATAAAACGGGAGAGCAGGATGATCTGTTCCAGAATATAATCATGAGAAAAGCGTCCAGCGGAACCTGGGCAACGGCCATCAAAGGTAACTTAAACGGAGTATATTACACCTATTCAGTAACAGTTGATGAAGAAACGAAAGAAGCAGTTGATCCATATGCTAAGGCGGTAGGAGTGAATGGAAAGCGGGGGATGGTAATTGATCTATCCTCTACAAATCCATCTGGGTTTACTGTTGAAACGAAACCCGAGTTTGTACATCCTACGGATGCGTTCATCTATGAACTTCATATCAGAGATTTTTCAATTGATCCTAGCTCAGGAATGGTTCACAAAGGAAAATATCTTGCCTTTACCGAATCAGGCACGAAGAATACTTATGGAGATTCAACAGGTATTGATTATTTAAAGCAGCTGGGTATTACTCATGTTCATTTATTGCCAGCCTTTGATTATGTGACAGTTGATGAAGCCTTGTTGCAAGTGCCTCAATTCAATTGGGGATATGATCCGCAGAATTATAATGTCCCGGAAGGTTCTTATTCTACAGATCCCTATCATGGAGAAGTAAGAATTCGAGAATTTAAGCAAATGGTGCAAGCCTTGCATCAAAACGGTATCCGGGTTGTTCTGGATGTAGTTTATAACCATACAAAGGAAGGGATAGATTCCAATTTCAATTGTATTGTTCCAGGGTACTATTATCGATTAACCGAGGAGGGTGAGTTCTCTAATGCTTCCGGATGCGGCAATGAAACTGCTTCCGAACGAGCTATGATGAGAAAATTCATTATAGATTCCCTACTATATTGGAATAGGGAATATCATATCGATGGTTTTCGCTTTGATCTCATGGGTATTCATGATGTTGAAACCATGAATGAGATAAGAAAAGCCTTAGATTCAGTTGAAGAAGGTATTTTAATCTATGGAGAAGGCTGGACGGGAGGTCTCTCTCCGCTGCCATATCATAAACGTGCGGTTAAGGATAATATCCGCAATCTTAATATCGGTATTGCAGCTTTTAATGATAATCTTAGGGACGGAATCAAGGGAAATGTATTTAGTTCCGAAGAAAAAGGCTATATTACTGGAAAAGAGGGAATGGAAGATACCATTAAATATGGAGTTGTAGCAGCAACCCATCATGATTGGGTAGACTATTCCAAGGTTATGGGTACGAGTTATCCCTGGGCAGCAGAGCCAACACAGGTAGTTAATTATGCATCTGCCCATGATAATTACACTCTTTGGGATAAAATAGTACTTTCTACCCCCTTTAATAACAGGGAAGATCGGATTAAAATGAACCTGTTATCGGCAGCGATTATATTCACCAGTCAGGGAATACCATTTTTTCAGGCAGGAGAAGAATTTTTAAGAAGTAAGCCGCTGAATGAAGAGAAGACCCGTTTTGATGGAAATAGTTACGCTTCTCCGGATCATGTTAACAGTTTAAAGTGGGATCTGGTAACAGAGAACCAGGAAGTGATCAATTACTACCAGGGGCTAATGGAATTTCGTAAAGCACATAGCGTGCTGCGAATGACAAAAAGAGCTGAGGTGGAAGCAAGGCTGCGCTTCTTAAAGTGGCTGGACAACAATTTGATTGCTTTTATCCTCTCACATCCGACAGAGGGTGAAGTGTGTGTCGTCTATAATGCCAACAATAGCTGGAAGCCGGTTCATATACCGGACGGCGATTGGAGGGTTTACGTAAAAGGGAAATATGCAGGAAATGAAGTTTTAGATAGTAACACTGGTGGTGTTGTACATGTAGAACCGATATCCGCAATGATTATGGTTAGATAAACCAGAGGAGAAGTACATGAAGATTAAGCGTTCGGAGATACTGGCGCCAATAAAACGGTGGATCATTATTGCAGTAGCTGCAGTATTTATGATATTGCTATCATTTTTATATATGCTATACCAGACTTCCCAGCGTGAGTATGAGGATAAACTGGTGATTAGCTTATTTGGGGAACAAAAAATGTATACCCAGATGATTAGTAAGGATGTCAGTAGAATTTACGGACTGCTTTTAGCAAAAGATACCGGCAAAAAATACCGATCAGAGGAGGAATTGAATCAGAGAATTGAAGCTGTAAAAGCGGACTTATCAAGCATCTGCGAATCCTTCGAGGGAAATCTTGTTGATCTAAAAAACAATAATATCTCATACAAAGGAAAAGCGGTTGAAATCAGTCAATCGATTCTTGATTCCTCAAGTCATTTGCAGCAAATAGATAGTCTGTGGTCGGAATTTCATCAGTCGATCCACTTGGTACTACAGGCGGAGCATATTGACTCAGGGCTTATGGAAGAGGTAGTTTTTATTAATGATAACAACATGAACCTGCTGGAACGCTGTGACCTGTTGGAAGGTCAAATTCTTGAAAAATCAATTCATGATGGGAAAGTTAGATCCTATTTTCTCTATGGAATGATAGCGGTCTTATTGGTTGCTACTCTGTTTAGTTTATATCAGCTTCAATACTTCCTGGTTCGGCCATTTAGTCAACTATATAAAGGAATTGAAGAAATTGGACTTCACAGTTATCCGGTGGACAGAAAGTATCCAACGCAAAAAAAGATTCTACCCATTGTTACTGAAATCAGCAATATGTTTCATAAAATAAACCATCTTATTACCTTGATCGAGAATATCAATAATAATGTTTCTTTTATGGAAACCTTAAACTTTATCAGTAATACCTTCTCCGCTTATATCCCATATAATTATATCGGAATTGGATTAATCAGTGAGGATAAACAAAGATTAATTCCGACCTATGGAGTTTCCGATGGTTCTATCATCGGGTTGCCGGAAGGAATCCGGGGAACAAGTTGGATGATTCGTGATACCAGCTTGGGCAAGCTGATACAATCTGGTGAGGCAAGGATTATTAATGATCTGGAGAAATATTGCGAGGGAAGCCCGATAAAGCTTTATAACAAAGTAATTATGGATGCAGGGATTCGATCCTCAATTACGTTACCCCTCATTGTTTCCGGGGAAGAGGTAGGTGTAATCTTTTTTTCCAGTACTCAGAAGAATGTATACACTGAGGAACATATGAATTTTCTTAAGATGCTGGCAAATAGTATTGCAATTTCCTTAAATCAGACTAGCTTTATCAGTGATGTGCTGTATAGCAGTATTTTAGCTTTGGCAAAGCTGGCAGAAGCTAGGGATGAGGATACGGGAGAGCATTTAGATCGTATGTCCCACTATGCCAGAGTGATATCTGAGATTTTATATGAGAATAATATCTATTCTGACGTTATCACCTTGGAGTATATTGATGATTTGGTGCGTTTTTGTCCCCTTCATGACATTGGTAAGGTTGGAATTCAAGATAATATACTGCTGAAGCCCGGGAAGCTGACGCCGGATGAATTCGAAGAAATGAAAAAGCATGTTTTCTTTGGTTCCGATGTATTACGGGCGGCAGAAAAAAATCTGCTTAAGCGTGGAAGAAGTTTATTTGGAATAGGCATTGAGATTGCGGAAGGACACCATGAGAAATGGGATGGATCGGGGTACCCCTATGGAAGAAAAGGTGATGAAATCCCAGTAAGCGCCAGAATAGTAGCCTTAGCCGATGTGCTTGATGCATTAACCAGCAAACGTCCCTATAAGGAGGCGTTTTCCCTTGAGAGCTCACTGGAAATGATCGCAGAGGGAAGGGGAAAGCATTTTGATCCCAGGATGGTGGATGTAATATTTAACAATCTTGATCGGATTGAGGAGGCATACATAAAATTTCATCCAAATCGTGAAAATACCTATCAGTATAGACCGGAAGAAAAATTAATAGGATAACTTTGATGCGAATGTTATAGCACGGTTACGCAATTGCCGCATTCATGCGTATTAGAGATAATAAGGCTAGCCAAATTTATTTGGCTAGCCTATTCTTAGCAAATGGTATCTAGAGCTGGTTTATACTGTACTTTCCACGGTTTCCGCGCTCAAAGCTTCCGTTTCCTGCACCAAGTTCAAAATGAAGTTTGGCAATACCGAGATCAACTAGCTGATAGGAGCTAGCGTTTTTCACTTCAGCCCATACGGTACCCTTTTCAAAATGAAACAGGACAGGCTGTAGATTAACAGCAGACGGAGCTTTTTGTACACATTTTATACCGTTTAGAAACCAGTCCGGTACTGGGGCATCAGCGGTATAGAGCTGCTCAAGGGATTTCGTTCCGCGATGGGCGAGTTTATAGATGGCATTTTCGCGGAAGGGCTTCTTAGCAGGGATAGCACCAATGGTTATAATCAAAGCCAGAGTTTCGTCCTCCTGAAGGTTGCAGGCACAGCGGTTGCGGTTAAAAGTTCCACCAACCCAACAGGTACCAAGACCCAGTTTTGTGGCTTCCAGTACCAGTTTTTCACCATAATAGCCCGCTTTTTCTTTTAGATGCTCATCTGAAGTCTTTCCGACTAAGGCTAAATAGCTGCGGACTCCTTGAAACATACCATAGCCCAGGTTGAAGCCGGAGAAGGCCTCGCTTCCATCCTCCACTAGCTGGATGGATAGGCCACTTTCATTGTTAAAATGCTCTATTTCTGATTTTAATTTGGTCAATTGAGAAGGGTCCATTGGCTGAGGTAAATACGCTCGTCTCGATTGACGAAGATCGATTGCTTCTAGAAGATTCAATGTAATGACTCCTTTCTTTTCTTAGAACAGGTAATGCATTTATATAGTTTTGATATTTTTCATATATTACCCATTCTTAATATTTAATTCCTCATCTTAAATTTATAAAGGTATGGTTCTTTCCAGAACATTTTATATGAGAGAATTTTATTCCTATCAAATGGAGCTGTCAACCGGTTCTGATGAAAATTAAGGGATCAGAAGCTTTTTCTTTCTAGAAAGGCAACTTCAGTTTAATAATAGTTCTTTAAAATTTTTCTCGATCTTGACATAGTTTGACGTCAGCTTATATTTTAATGAGAAGGCGGGCTAAGGTTAACCAGACTGTTAAAATTTATGAAGAAAAACGAAAATATGTTTGCATTAAACCCGTTTTATGTGTTAATATATTTTCATAACCTGTAGGAGGGATTCGATGGACTACGTGATTGATAAAGAAAAGATACATAATATAATGAGGCAGAAAAAGATTGGTACTCAGAACGAATTAGCACAGAGGCTTGGCATTACAAAAAATCAGTTGTCTGTTATGTTATCACCCACTGCGAATCCTTTCAAAAGTAATTTTCAAAAGCTTTGTGCTACCCTTGACGTGACTCCGGTTGATATTCTGTCTCCCAGACAGACGAATGCCGTAAAAAGAGATAATACGAATATACATATCACTGATTTTGTTGAGGTAACAGAAGTTAAACCGAAGAAGGTATATAACTCGGTTGAATTATTTGCCGGTGCAGGAGGCCTTGCTCTTGGTTTAGAGCAAGCAGGTTTTCATGCCAGAGGCTTAGTTGAAATTGATAAATATGCAGCGGACACCTTAAGGACGAATCGTCCGGAATGGAATGTAATTGAGGCTGATATTGTAAAAATAGCAGGAGAAGGAATTCGAAACTATATCCCAAAGGATATGGACATCGATATGGTATCCGGCGGATATCCCTGTCAGGCCTTCAGCTATGCGGGGCGCAAGCTGGGATTGGATGATGTTCGAGGCACCATGTTCTTTTATTTTGCCCAGATCGTCAATGAGTTAAAGCCCAAGATGTTCTTAGCTGAGAATGTGAAAGGTCTTGCTGCTGATGATGGCGGTAAAACTCTGCAAACAATGATTGATATTTATGAAGGCTTGGGTTATCAAGTGTCCTGGCATTTGTTAAAGGCGAATGACTATAATGTCGCACAGAAAAGAGAGCGAATCATTATTGTAGGCATCCGTAATGATTATGAGATTACCTACCAATTACCTAAGCCCTATGATTATAAGCCGGTACTTCGTGATGCACTAAAGGATGTACCCGAATCCATAGGTGAGAAGTATCCAGCCCGTAAAAAAGAAATATTGACTTTAATTCCTCCCGGTGGCTATTGGAGAGATCTACCGGTAGATATTGCAAAGGAATACATGGGAAAGAGCTACTATTCCGGTGGAGGAAGAACAGGCATGGCCAGAAGGATTTCCTGGGAGGAGCCTTGTTTGACTCTAACCTGCAGCCCCGCTCAAAAGCAGACGGAGCGCTGTCATCCGGAAGAGGTAAGACCATTTACCGTTAGAGAATACGCTAGAATACAGAGCTTCCCGGATTCTTGGGAATTTTCCGGTTCCATGGGGCAGCAGTATAAGCAGATCGGTAACGCAGTACCGGTAGAGCTTGCTAAGGCAATCGGCTTGTCTTTGATTCATGTGCTGAATCAGATGGAGTAATTCAGAATTTGAATTTGAGGTGGATTTAAAAAGGATTTGCTTATAGAATCGAAATTAAAAGGGGTATCAATATTATGATATAAGATCATAGCTTGATACCCCTTTAAATTAACCTTAGTTTAATGAACAATGCAAAAATCATACATCCATTCCAAATTCTTTACTGATCTCGGCAGCCAGATCCATAATCACGGAATCAATCAATTTACTTCCGTCGTATTCCGAAGCAACGTCACCAATTGCGTCAGTTAAGACCTTGTAGAAGTTCTCATCTCCGGTAAGGTGATACCAAAAATCTTTTCCTACATATACCGGGTAAGTTTGTTCGATTCTTTTATAATGAGTACTTAATTCCTCAGGCTGCCCATAGAAAACACCTACCACCAAATCATTTAAACCGATACTGAGGTTGTTGGTTCGGGCAAGTTTTTTGATTCCTTGAAAATGATCGTCAATGGTCTTCACATCGTCCTTGTTAATGGTGTTAGGACCGGCTTTAATTTGGCAATATTTGCGCCTTCCATCAATGGTATCAATAAACTCAATATCTATGCCGGTGGTTGTAGAGGCATAGCCTTCTAATACGGAGCTACAGAACTTCTGCAGCTTTGTTCCAAAAGTAGTATTGATGGAAGTACCTAAAATTCGAGGATAGACCAGAGCTTTGGCCATGCTGATGGCAGAATTATCACCGGTCAAAAAATTGGCTTTATATTTATCTAAGAAAGGGTTTAAATTAAACTCTTTTAGATGCCTTAATTTCTCTGTATTCTGCTTATGGCTTTCAGCGATTTCTTCCCGGAAGAAAGTTTGTGCATTTTCAATAATTTGCACCTTTTGTTCATCTATAGTTTCTGTAACTGCCGGAGGAACGGGAGTTGGTGATGTATCTATTTGTTTCTGGCTATTTATATATAATTCAATTGGCGTAATTTGCTCCATATCTGCTCCCTTATCTGTGGTACATCTTGATACCGTCTGTTCAAATAAAATCATAGCATTATGTTAAGGAAAATACAAATATTTTATAGGAACACAAAATAAGAACACAAAATAAGAGTATTTAATTAAATAAAAGCATTAGATTACAGCATCCTATAGTTAAGAGAAATTATAGAGTTTAGAATATCCAATATTATTATATAACCGTGGAAACGGTGGAATGGAGATATTTCATGGAATATGTAAAACGTAATTGTCCGAAATGTAATGGTGAACTTCAGGTTCCGGAGGACTTAGAGAATTGCATCTGTATGTATTGCGGAGAAAGCTTTCATCCTAATGATAAAAAGAAGATGGATCTTACCGGTGTGCCCGTTCAAAAGCTGGAGGCGAATTATAAAGAATCCCTGGCGGAGATTCCTCAGTTGCTTAGTGATCTTGAAGCAATGCTGCCCAGGTTTTCAATGAATAAATACAGTGATTGTTTTAACGACTATGAAAGAAAGAGTACGCCATTACTGCTGGCGGCAGAGCAATATGCTTCTTTATCAGAAGAAAATTGTAAGCAGGTTGCAGAGGAATTAGCAGAAACGATAGTGGACACAATCACTAAGAGAATAGCGGCAAAAAGTAATAAGAAGGTACCAAAATCTACACAGATTGATCAGTATCGATTCTTTTTCACGGTATATCTGGTGCCAATGGTTCGTCATTTAAAATATGAGATTAGTGAACCTTTTGCAGATGCAATGGTTGAGACTTGGATCAAAGCATATCCAAAGTATCCCTTCCAAAAGAGCGAGTTTGAACGTCTTTTAGCAGGCTTTAAGCGCAGGGGATTATGCTTTATTACATCAGCAGTTTGTGATACTTTGCAAAAAGATGATGATTGTTATGAGCTGAGGGCGTTCCGTAATTTTAGAGATACCTATATGCTGGAGAAACCGGATCGCAGAGAATTAGTAGAAGAGTATTACCGAGTAGCGCCTGCTATTGTAACTTCTATTAATATGGAGCCA